>JAFDER010000524.1 GCA_019310245.1 Deltaproteobacteria bacterium | reverse complement strand
GCCAACCATTCCCAGCGGCTGGAACGGCTGGAGCGTGACGAGCGACGGAGGCGGTCCCTTCTGCCAGGACCGGTGCACGGGCCTCGGTCCGGGCTCCGCCACGGCGATCGACGAGATCTGGACCATGACCCATGACGTCGATGCGTCCGGCCTGGACGGGGACGTGAGGCTGTGCTTCGACGTGGGGGCCGAGGGGTCGGACGGAAGCGAGTACATCCAGGTCACCTTCGACACGGACGACGGTACCGGCTTCCAGGAGGCCTGGTACTGGGAGGACGAGTGGGGCCCGGACGGCGCCTGCCGGCGGGTGTGCCTGCACCTGACCGACATCGACCCGGCCGCGGCCCGCAATCCCGACCTGCGCATCCGGTTCGAGATGCGCTCGGACGCCTCGGACCGGTACGTGTTCATCGACGACATCGTCGTGGACGGTGCGGTGTACTGCGACGGCACGGGCTCGGTGAGCACCACCTCGCTCACCGAGGCGGGCTCGGGGAGCTACGACTTCCTCCTCTCGGACGACGCGGGCGTGCCCATGGGCGCGTACGCCGTGTGCACCTGGGACACGGCCACGCCTCCGGTCATCGGAGCGGGCGGCACGTGGTTCACTTCACCCTGAGGTGGTGAGATGCGGATCCTCGGAATCCTTCCATTGATCATCTTGGTCGCGATCGCCGGCTGCGGGAAGGTCCAGCCCGTCAAGGACGGCGGCGACGGAGAGGCGGATGCGCCCGATGCCGGCGACGCAACCGGTGATCTCCCGACGGACGGGAGCGACGTCACGACAGACGACGCCCCGACCGTCTGCGTCACGGACGAGGACTGCGACGACGGCGACCCGTGCACGGACGACGCGTGCGTGGACGGCGAGTCATGCGATCACTCCTTCAACACCGAGCCCTGCAGCGACGGCTACGACTGCACCACGGGAGATATCTGCGACGGCGCTGGCAGCTGCACTGGCGGCACGCCCGACGACGGCGCCTGCGGCTCGGGCGAGCTGTGCCGTCCCGAGTGCTTTTCCGCGACGGGCTGCGGCGCGGCGCCCACCTCTCTCGTCGTGGACTGCCCGGACACCGTCACGCTGCCGGCCGCCGCCTCGTGCTCGATCTCCCTCGACGGCGTGGCGGGTCAGAGCGCGTGCATCGACTGCACGACCGGGATCGGGCCGGTCGTGCTCTCGAACGATGACTTCGAGGGCACGGGAGGCGCTTGCGGCGGGCTGGGAGGCTGGAGCCTCGTCACCTGCGACAACTGCATGGAGTCGGTGTCCTCCGGAGCCCCGTGCACGCCGGGCGGCAGGACAACGACGTGCTGCAGCGATGCCTCGACGATCATTGCCAATCCCGGGAGCGACTGCTTCCTGCGCTCGGACCGCGACAACAACTGCAGCGGCGACGAGAGGGAGTGGAGGATCGAGCGGACGCACGACACCAGCGGCCTCGCGGACATCGAGGTTTGCTTCAGGATCGCCGAGGACGGGGCCACGAACAACGAGGGCGTCCTGCTCCACGCCGAGGACAGCACGCACTCGGAGCAGGTCTTCTGCCAGATGGGACCCATCATGGCCGGCGGGCCGGCGGAGATGGAGTGGCCCTACTGCGTGGTGCTTCCCGCCTGGGCGCAGGACAATCCCGCCCTCGTCCTGCGCTTCATCGTTCACTCGCACGACGGAGGCGACATCCTGTACCTGGACGACATCGTGGTGCGCGGCTGGCCGGACGTGTGCACGTTCACCCGGACCGTGGCCTTCGAGGAGGACTTCGATCCGTGCCCCTCTCCGACGCGGATCGCCGATGGCTGGAACGGCTGGAGCGTGACCACGGACGGCGCGGGGCCCACGTGCACGAACGTGTGCACGGGAGGCACCTCTGGCGGAGCCCGCGCGGCCGACGAGGAGTGGACCATGATCCACGCCGTGGACACGTCCGGGCTCGACGCGGACGTGCGGCTGTGCTTCGACGTGGGCGACCACCGCGCTGACGGAGGCGAGTGGATCAAGGTGTCCCTCGACACCGGAGGCTGGTGGCTGGACGCGTGGGAGTGGGAGGACCAGTGGGGCACGGACGACGCGTGCGAGCGGGTCTGCCTCAACCTCACGGACATCGACCGTGCTGCCGCGAGGAACCCGGGCCTCCGTATCCGGTTCAACGTCCGGTCCGATGCGAGCGACAGGTTCGTGTACATCGACGACGTCGTCGTCGACGGCGTCGCGCTCTGCGACGGGACGGGCAGCCTGCTGCTCGACACGCCGTCCGACGAGGGCGGCGGCTCGTACACCATCGAGATGGAGAACGACGCGGGCACGCAGATGTGGGCCGAGATGACCTGCTCGTGGGACAGCCCACCCACGCCGGTCACTGGCTCGGACGGCACCCGGTTCATGCCATAAGCACACCCTCATCGATCTGCTACGATCGGCACATCACATGCCCACAGCGAGGAACGTCCACGGCGGGAGGACGCTTTACTTCGCCCTGCGGGCTCGTGGTTCCCCCGGCCGCGAACGTTTCCGTGGCGACAAGGGCGTGGCGGGGCGCGGGGTCGAAGGCACCATAAAGATCCCCGGTGACTGAGTGCCCCGCGCTCCCCATGCTCGTGCAGCAGCGTGCCGCGGGCCTGGGCAGTCCTGTCTAGAGTGACGCCTCGGCGAGAAGCGCGGCGCGCTGGCCGTCTCCCTGGGCGAGCGCGATGTAGCGCTCGTGGCCCGCGATGAGATCTCCGGCCACGAACAATCCCTCCACCGGCGTCTCCACG
>JAFDER010000523.1 GCA_019310245.1 Deltaproteobacteria bacterium | reverse complement strand
GGCCTCGAAGGCCGAGGCAGGAGAGGGCTGCTGGATGATCATGAAGATCCCCAGCGTGGCCCCCAGGCCCATCCGCACGCCCTGCATGCGGGGATCCTACCACGACGGGGACGGATCCTCAGCCGTGTTGTGGGAGCGGGGGTCAGACCCCTACCGGGGTCTGACCCCATCTTGCGCTTTAGAGAACGTACTTGACGGAATCCATGCCTCCGAACCCGTCGTCAACGAGTGTGTCGGCCCCGGGATCCATGACCCAGGTCTCGCCGTCGACGAGGAAGCGGTACCTGTAGCGACCCGGCGAGGCGTCGATCTCGATCGTCCAGACACCGTCGCCGTCCTCGTCCGCGAGCTCGAGCCCCTCCTCGCTCCACCCGTTGAAGTCGCCGACGAGCGTGACGCGGCTCGCCGCCTCGGCGGCAATGCTCAGCTCGAGGCCTGCGGAATCGTCGGTCGCGGACTCCTCCTGCCCGGCGGTCTCGTGCACGAGCGGGCCGACGGGAGGCAGCGATTGCTCCTGGGCCTCGACGAGCGGACCCGGCTCATCGTGGACCCTGCCCGATGCTCCCGGCAGGATGCCTCCCCAGACGAGGAGCACGATGCCTGCGGCGAGCGCGGCAGCCGCGCTCAGGCCCGTCATCACCCGCACCCTGACCGTGCGCGGCTTGAAGAGGAACGCGTAGAGACGGCTGGGCGGCCTCGCGCTCAGGACCGCCTGCATGACGCCCGCTGCCAGGTCGGCCGGCGTGTCCACGTCCGGCGCCCGGCCGAGGAGGTGCGCCTGCTCCCCGAGCATGCGGGCCTCCTCGGCCAGTCCGGGATCCTCTCGCATGAGCTCTTCGAGCTCGCGCCTCTCGCCCGGCGCGAGCCTGTCCTCGATGTGGCGCCTGAGCAGGCGCTCCTTCCTGTCGTCCACGATCCACGTCATGGTTCTGTTCCCTCGTCTGACCAGCCGGGGCCGAGACCTCGGGCACGCATCTTGCCGGCGAGCTTGCGCCTCGCCCGCATCACCCGGATCTTGAGCAGTCCGACGCTCAAGCCGGTCACGCGAGCCATCTGCTTGTAGTTCATCCTCTGCACGTCCTTGAGCACGAGCGGCTCGCGGTACTTCTCCGGCAGCTCCAGCATGAGCGCGAGCGCCGCCTCGCACAGGCGCCTGTCGTCGAGCTTCTCCTCGATGCGACCGTCCACCCCGTGCCGCGCATCCTCTGCAAGGAGCGGCAGATCCCTGGGACGGGTCCTCACCTTCTTCATGTGGTCGCGGCACAGGTTCAACGCGATGCGAAAGAGCCAGGTGGAGAACCGGTATGTGGGATTGAAGTCCGGCAGGGCGCGGAACGCGCGCAGGAAGGCCTCCTGGACGATGTCGCTCGCCTCGCCGCTCGGTCCCACGTGGCGGGAGACGAACGTGTGGAGCGAGGGCGAGTACCTCTCCACGAGCGGCCGGAACGCCTCGCCGTCGCCCTCGATGCACCGGCGGACCAGGACCTCCTCGCGCGCCCGTGCCTCGCGACCGGCACCGGCCTCGGAGCGCCGTGCCGCGTGCTCGCCGGCCTTCTCGTCGATCACGGCGGCATGCCCCCTGGGATCACTTGCCATGCGACTTGCCCGGGGCCTTGCCCTTGGCCTTGTGCTTCTTCTTGCCGGACTTGCCCTTCGCCTTCTTCTTCTTGGACTGGCCGCCGCCCTTCTTCGCGCTCTTCACGTTCTTTCCGATCCAGTCGTCGAGCCCCTTCTCCCCGGCGGAGACGACGATGGCCAGGACCTGGTCGACGGCCGCTGTCCCCTTCGTGCCGCCCTCGCTCATCATGACGACCACGAGCAGGCTCTTGGCGACGACGCCCGGGCCTGCCTTTGCATCGGCCAGCCCTGCGAGCAGCCGCGCCACGTCCTGCTTCGCAACGCCCAGCGACAGCACCTGGGCCACGGACCCGATGCTGGCAGGCGATGCCTTCAGCCCGCTCGCCACGAGGAGCTTCTTGGCCTCGAGACAGACCTTCTCGAGCTTGCCGAGGGCGCCGAGGATCTTCTTCGGCAAAACCTTCTTGACGAGACCCTCGCGCACCTTGGCCTCGAAGAGCGGCCCGGGAAGGCCGGCCTCGTCGACCCGCTCGAAGAGCGCCGCCAGATCGGTCTTCACCCCATAGAGGCGCTCGTCCTCGAGCAGCGAACCCTTGCCGGCCTGGGCCGGCGCGGACACGGTCAGCCCGAGAAGCAGCAGGAAGACTGTCAGAAGTCGGGTCATCTCATCTGTTGATACGCCCGTCGGACCACCGAGGTTACAACACCCTCACGAGAAGATTACCACGGGAGTGCATATCAATAATATCCCTTTAATAGCAAAGGTGTAACCAGGTCTGCAGCGGAACCGTATGATAAGGTATGCAGTTCGGTGTATACTTCAAATGTAAAAATCTACATCGAACGGAGGCTATCGTGGAGAGGATTCGCTTCCCTTCCTTATTCGTGGGCGCCCTGCGCATGGCTCTGGCTGCCGGGTGTGGCTCGAAAACCGACAAGAATGCCGACGGCGACGCCGGTCCCGACGTGGAGGAGGACGCGGTCGACGCACCGACCGAGGTCGCGAGCGACAGCGTCCCCGACATGGAGTCGGATCCCGACGCCGTCGAGGACCCGGTGGCGGACGGGGTCGAGGACGTGGCCGAGGAGGAGGTGATCCCTCCCGAGTGCACGGTGGACGACGAATGCGACGACTCGGTCGCCTGCACGGCCGACACGTGCAGCGACGACGGCGACTGCGTCTAC
>JAFDER010000522.1 GCA_019310245.1 Deltaproteobacteria bacterium | reverse complement strand
CCGCCGAGTCCGTGTAGTGGTCCATGTGCAGCGCCAGCATCGCCTTCACCTGGATCCCCCTGTAGACGTGGAACACGAGCTGGCCGAGGAGGCTCGCGCCGAAGACGTTGTACACCTCGTTCCCGGCCCAGTGCTTGCGGATCGAGGCTGCGCCCAGCAGGCTCAACCACGGCAGCACCGTGCGCTGAAGTCCGACCCCGCCGTCCAGCTCCCACCGCGTCCTGATGTCCTCGCGGAAGAAGCGGCGCCCCCATCCCGCGAAGAAGATCGCCGAGGCGATGGGTGTGAACTCGATCTCGACCCTGTGCCCCTCGTAGAACACGACGGGCGGCGTGAGGTCGTACTGGTCCTCCATGTTCAGGAACAGGACGTCTCCCCGGTAGCCCAGGTAGAACGAGGGGTACACGTCGTGCGGCACGAGGAACTTCAACCCGGCCCGCACCCCGAAGTCGAAGGAGCTGAAGTCCAGCGGATCCGCGCTCCCGGCCCGATCCGCGACATCGTCGCGGCTCTCGTCCTCGAAGAGGAAGATGGAGCTGCTCGACATCACCTCCAGGCTGGGCGAGAAGTTGGGTGCGAAGAGGGGCGCGTAGCCGACGTGCAGCTCGTGCGACAGGAGCGGGGAGTCCATCTTCTTGTGCACCATCGCCGGGTCGTTGGCCGAGCCGAACATGGCGTTGGTGGTGTATCCGCCCTGGAGCACGAAGCGGATGAAGAACGGTGGGTTGTAGTGCGGGCTCGCGACCGAACGGACGTACCTGTAGAGCTGGAGGTCCTCCTCGAAGATCTCGTCGACCTCAAGCTCCGGGAACCCGCCGTCCCCCTCCTTCTCCTCCTTGATGTCGAGGAATGCGGAGAGCAGGCCGTAGCGCAGCGCCAGGGGACCATCGCCGCTCGTGCACGCCTCGTCCTGCAGGATCTCGGACGTGAGCTCGGTGAACCCGTGGTCCATGTACACCCAGGCCAGCCACGACTTCGCCTCGCAGTCGTCCGGATTCCCGGCGATGTACGCGTCGAGGGTCTCCAGCACCCCGGACGTGTCCTCGCCGGCGAGGGACGCTGCGGCGAGGAGGAGATGGTAGTCGCGGTACTCCCCGAACCTGTCCTCCTCCCCGAGGAGAAGCTCGGCCGCCCGCCCGGCCTCTCCTGCCTCGATCAGGCAGAGCGTGCGCTCGTGGATGCACAGGACGTACTCGCACGCGGACGTGTCGCACGCGTCTGCCGCACCGGCCGTGCGGGGCAGGGTGCTCGCCAGGATCGCGGCGATGACCAGGACCCGGGTGCTTCTCACTCGTATGCTTCCGTGCAGCACCTGAATCCCCTGGAGCACGCACAGGGCGTCCATCCGCTCGGGGCGTATCCGCATGCGTGCTGGGTCTCCGCGACGAGCGAGTCGTACCCTCCTCCCCTGACGATCGTGGATCCGTCACCCATGTCCACGATCTCCCACGCGTTGCCGCTGGCGTCCATGACGCCGTAGCCGTTCGTGCACCGGGGCAGGCTTCCGGTGGGCAGCATGTGCGGCGTGCCGCCGCACGGTCCTCCTCCCTCGCTCGATTCGAAGGCGTAGCATCCCGGGTACGGGCAGGTCGTCAGGCCGGAGCAGGGCGTGACGCTGCAGTCGCAGAACGTGTCCATCCCGTTGCACGTGGCCGGCTCGTAGTCTGGTCCGTACGTGTAGGCGTCTCCCGCCGGCCCGCCGCAGGCTCCCGTCCACTCGTCGGCCGTGCACAGATGCTTGCCCACGGACGTGCAGGCGTCGAGGGCCTCGGTCAGCGTGGCGTAGTCCCAGGGCAGGACACCGGGACGGCTCGTGGGCGTCATCGACGTGCCGGAGTGCGTCGGGGTGGCGTTCGAGCGGGAGGCCTCCCAGCGGTCGATGCAGAAGCTCTCCACGAAGACCATTCCCACGGGGCAGGGGGGCGGAGCGTCGGACTCCTCCTCCGGATCCTCCTCGACCACGTCCAGATCATTCGCGTCCAGGGCGTCCTCGGCCGTGGTGGCATCCTCGACGGGCTCCACCTCCGCCTCCTCCGGAACCTCCTCGGGCATCTCGTCGGGAGAGATGCAGCACCTGAAGCCGAGCGAGCAGTAGCAGGGCACCCAGGTGGTGGGAACGTAGTCGCACCTGTGGGTCTCCCCCATCGGGTTGAGGGACTTGTAGGACCCGCCGCGGGCGAGGGTGTCCGAGCCGCCCTGCACGTGCTCGTAGGCGTTGCCGCACAGGTCGAAGATCCCCCACTCGTTCACGCACCCGGTGAACGAGCCCGTCGGAGCGATGAACGCCTCCTCGGGATCGCCGTACAGGTCGAGGCTGTTGCACGTCGAGGGGTTGTAGGCGTCGCCGTACACGTACGTCGTCGCGTCCGCGCCCTCGCACGCGAACTGCCACTCGGTGGGGCTGCACAGCCTCTTGCCCGCAGCCTCGCAGGCCGCCTCGGCGTCCTCGTAGAACACCATCCGGCCGAAGTCGTCGCCCGTCCAGGGCAGCACGCCGGGCCTCGTGACCGCGCGGGACTCGTCGTCGCCCTGGTATGATCCGGTGGCGTCGGGCCTCGATGCCTCCCAGATGTCCATGCAGAACGTGTTCTCGATGGGCGCCATTGCCTCGGGGCACTCGATGGGATCCACCGCCTCCGGCACGCACCTGTGGCCCTCGCACTCCCATCCCTCTTCGCAGTCCTCCGCCGTGCTGCACTCGTACACGCAGCGGCCACTGTCGCTGCAGATCCTGGGCTCCGGGCAGTCGTCGTCACGGAAGCACCT
>JAFDER010000116.1 GCA_019310245.1 Deltaproteobacteria bacterium | reverse complement strand
AGGGAGCAGGAGCTCGTCGACGCCCTGACCGACGTGGCGAGCTCTCCCATCACGCCCCCCGAGGTGACCCAGGAGCTGCCCGTCCTCGACCCCTCCATCCTCATCGACATGGTGGGCGACGACGTGGAGACCCTGCACGAGGTGATCGCCACGTACAAGGACACCCTGCCCCCGCTTCTCGTGCAGCTCGAACAGGACCTCGCCTCCGGCGACCTCGAGAGCGCGGCCGGCGCAGCCCACTCGATCAAGGGCGGGGCGGCCAACCTGGGGGGAGGCAGGCTCAGGCACATCGCCGCCGGGATCGAGTCCGCGGCAAGGAACGAGGACGGGGATGCCTGCATCCCGCTGCTCGCCGATGCCAGCCGCGAGCTCGACAGGCTCATCCGGGCGCTGGCAAAGCAGGACTGGAAGAAGACCTGACGGGGAAGGTCCTCAGCGCGGCTTTGCCCTGAGATCGGCGAAGATCACCACGTCCGCGTGCAGGTCCACGATCCTCTCCCATGTCTCGTGGCCCTCCGCCTCGATGCGGAACGCACGCTCGCCAGGTCTGCACGGCAGCGTGATCGGACGGCCCGGCATCAGGACGTCGTCCACGTAGACATCGCTGCCGGCCGGGATTCCCTGGACGTCCACCTGCCATGACGTGGCGGGCCGCGCATCCATCGTCACGGCGTCCGGGGCGGTGACCGGAGTCGCGATGTCGTGGATGTCGATCAGGGCAGGAGCCGCGGGTCGTTCGCGAGCGGCCACCGCGGGCTCGACGGTGCCCGAGGGCTCGGGGTCGCGGAAGGGAAGAAGCGCGTCGATGAACTCGTCCGCGTCCGCGAATCGCTCTTCCTGCTCGCGCGCGATCGCCCACATCACCACCGCCTCGAGGCCCGGCGGGACCGTGACGGCATGCTTGCCGAGCGGCATGGGCTTCTCGTAGACGATCTTCTTCAGGATCTCGTGAGGATCCTCGGCCACGAACGGGTACGAGCCCGAGAGCATCTCGTAGAGCATGACCCCCACGGAGTAGAGGTCGGAGCGGTGGTTGATCGGCAGGCCCATGGCCTGCTCGGCGGACATGTACAGGGGCGTGCCGATCACGGTGCCCGTGGAGCTCTCCCGGTCCAGCCGGCCGCGGCGGCCCAGGCAGGAGACGCCGAAGTCCAGGATCTTTACGGTCATCGAGCCGTCACGCTGGTGCACGAGCAGGACGTTCTCGGGCTTCAGGTCACGGTGCACCACGCTCACGGCATGGACCTCGCTCAGCGCCTCCAGGATCTGGATCGTGATGTCGGCGGCCCATGGATAGGGCAGCCTCACCGTTTTCTCGAGAAGGTCGGACAGCCCGTCGCCCTGGAGGAACTCCATGACGAGGTAGAACATCCCCGACGCGGTCACGCCCATGTCCAGCACGTCGACGATGTTGCGGTGGCCCAGGGATGCCGCGATCCGCGCCTCGTTCTCGAACTGGGTGAGGTACTGCGGATTCTCCGAGATGGAGCGATGCAGGAACTTGATGGCCACCTTCCGGCCGATGTCCCTGTTCGCTCCCTCGTAGACGGCCCCCATGCCGCCCTCGGCGATGAAGCGGCGGACGACGTACTTGTCGTCCACGATCTTGCCCAGCATCTTGTGCACCGTCCGGAGCTTCTTCCCGGTCGTGGGGCACATTTTCACGAACCCGGGATGCTCCTCGCCGCACAGCGCACAGCTGAAAGTCTCCCCCCCGTCTCTGTCGAGGATTGCCATTTCCCGTTCGGTCAGCGCACCATCATATGCCATTGCCCGTGGTTGGCAAGCGACGCATGGCGCATGTACTCGGATGCGCGCGCGGTCTACAATCGGGTCTGCGAGATGAACGCGCTGATCCTCGGGATGGGCAACACCATCATGACTGACGACGGGGTGGGCGTGCATGCCTCCCGGGCTGCCCGATCCCTGCTCGCGGAGACCGATCTCGTCGACGTCGTCGAGGCCGAGGTGGCCGGGTTCGCGCTGCTGGACCTGCTCAGGGACCGGGAGCGAGTGGTCATCATCGACGCCCTGACGGACGCGGGGCGCACGCCGGGTGAGGTCAGTGTGGAGAGGCTCGACGCGTTCCGCCCGACCCGCCACCTGTGCACCGGGCACGAGATCGACCTCCCGACGGCGATCGAGCTCGGCAGGCAGATGGGCTACGAGATGCCCGGCGAGATCCACCTCGTCGTCGTCGTGGTCGAGGACGCCCGCACCCTCGGCGAGGCATGCACCCCGGCGGTGGAGCGGGCGATCGAGCCCGCTGCGCGCCTGGCGCTCGATCTGGCCCGCGGCTAGCAGATCCGGGGCAAGGGATCCTCCTCGGGCAGGACGACCAGCCTGGAGGTGCCCGCAGCCATGCACATGACGACCCGCCCCGCCGGCTCTCCGACCACTTCGCCGACGACCGCAGCGCCGCGGCCGGCCTCGAGCTTCCGGAGGGCCTCGAGGGCCGGTCCCGCGCCGCCCGGCGACACCACGGCCGCGACCCGCCCCTCGCACGCCAGCATCAGGGGATCGATGCCGGCCAGTCCGCAGACCGCGGCCACGGGACCCTCGACGGGAACGGACGGCTCGTCGATCGTCATCCCCACACCCAGGCCCGAGACCATCTCGACCGCCGCGCTCAGGAGTCCACCCCTCGTCGGATCCGTCATGTAGCGCAGGTCGCGGCCGAGTCCCCGGAGCGCCGTCGTCAGGTCCGTCACGGGTGCACAGTCGCTCGCGATCCCGGTCATCTCGCCCAGCTCTCCGCGCGCCGCCAGGACGGCGGCGCCGTGCCCACCCACGGCGCCCGAGACGATCAACCTGTCGCCCGCCTCGATGCGGTCCGTGCCCAGCGACACGCCGTGATCCACGACGCCGATGCCCGCGGTGGTCAGGAAGACGCCGTCCGCCTCGCCGCGGCCCACCACCTTCGTGTCGCCGCACACGATCTGCACGCCGGCGCGCTCGGCGGCCCGCGCCGCCGATTCCAGCACGTCCCCGAGGCCCGACATGGAGAATCCCTCCTCCACGATCAGGGCCAGGGACACGTAGAGCGGCCGTGCGCCGCTCACGGCCAGATCGTTGACCGTGCCGCACACGGCCAGCTTGCCCGCGTCCCCGCCCGGAACGTCCGGAGGCTTGACCACGAAGCCGTCGGTGGTGAACGCGAGCCGGACCCCCTCGATCTCGAGAAGGGCCGCGTCGTCCAGTGCGGCCAGTGCGGGGCTCCTGAACCTGGTCCTGATCTCGTTCTCGAGGAACGAGCGGGCGAGCCGCCCGCCGCCGCCATGCCCGAGCCGGACCCTGTCTCTGCCGCTCACTATCTTCCTCCCGTCTGCTCGTCGAACACGTGCGCGATGCGGCACGCACCCTCGTTAGAGATCATGCACGGCCCCTTCGGGTCCGCGGGCGTGCACGCGGTGGCGTAGAGATCGCAGTCGCTCGGAGCGGCCTGACCGGTGAGCACGAGCCCGCAGGAGCACCCCGCCGGCATTCCGGAGTCGGGCCGCGTCTCCTCGTCGAGTCCGAAGCGCCTGCGCGCATCGAGAGGCTCAAGCCCGGGACGCAGGACGAGCCCGGATCCGGCAATGGTGCCGATCCCGCGCCAGGAGGCATCCTCGACGACGAACGCGCTTGCCATCGCCTCGAGCGCCACGGCATTGCCCCCTCGACGCACGAGCCGTCCGTAGGCGTTGTCGCATGCCGGGCTCCCCGTGGCTGCCTGCTCCGCCACGAGCGCGAGCCCCTGCAGGACGTCCACGGGCTCGAAGCCCGCGACGGCCATGGGAATGCCCCGGGCGGCGAGAGGCTCGAACGGCTCGAGGCCGATGACCGTGCAGACGTGGCCCGGCAGCAGGTACCCGTCCAGGCTCACGCCCTCCATCCGCATCAGCGCGTCCAGGGCCGGGGGTATGAGCCTGATCGACGTGAGCATCGAGAAGTTGGAGGGAGGGCCTGACAGCGCCGCTGCGGCGTACGTGCAGGCCGTGGTCTCGAAGCCGCAGGCCAGGAACACCACATCCCTGTCCGCGTGCTCCAGGGCGAGCCGGACCGCACCGGTGACGCTCCCCACGATCCTCACGTCCGCCCCCTCGGCCCGGGCCGTCTCGAGCGAGCCGTCGCCTCCGGGAACGCGTACCATGTCTCCGAACGTGGCCAGGACGGCGCCGCCCCGGGCCAGGCGCACCGCCTGGTCGATGTCCACGGCCGGGCACACGCACACCGGACACCCCGGGCCTGACACCAGCTCGAACCCGTCAGGAAGGATCGATCTCAGCGCATGGCGGCTCACCGTGTGCTCGTGCGTGCCGCACACGTGCATGATGCGCATCCGGCGTCCGGACAGGATCCGGCCGATGCGTGCCGCGAGTCCCTGCACGATCCGGCCGGACCTGTAGCCCGCGAGCTCCACGCTCACTGCTCACCGCCGAGGCGGACGATCTGCCGGAGCAGCGCGAGCGTCTCCTCGGCCTCCTTCTCGTCCAGCTTCTCCAGGGCGAATCCCGCATGCACGAGCACGTGGTCGCCGACCGCCGGATCTGCCAGCAGGGCGAGCGAGATCCGCACCTCGAGCCCGCCCGACTCCACCACGCCGGAGTCACCCTCGATCCGGACGAGCCTCATGGGGATGCCGATGCACATGCCCGATCACCCCGACCGTCGCACGGCGGCCACAGCGGCCTGTCCGAGGGCGATCCCGCCGTCGCCCGGGGGGACGCTCCGGTGGGTCAGGACCGTGAAGCCCCGCTCCTCGAGTGCACGGCTCGTCGAGTCCAGGAGGACCGCGTTGGCGAACGTGCCTCCCGAGAGCGCGGCCACGCCGATCCCCGACGCGTCCCTCAGCCGCAGGCACACGGCGATGACCATGTCCCTGACCCAGGCATGGAACCTGGCCGCCACGACGCCGGGAGCGGCCCCTCGACGGACGTCGTCCGCGATCTCGAGGAAGAGCGGCGCGAGGTCGACCCTGAGAGGACGGCCATCGATCAGGTCCACCGCGTACGTGCCGGCCTCCGAGGGGTCCACGATCGATTCCAGCTTCATGGCCGACTGCGCCTCGTAGCCGTTTTCCCGGCAGCCGCAGACGAGCGCGGCGACGCCGTCGAACAGCCGGCCCATGCTCGACGTGGCCGGACCGGACCGGCCGCCTGACAGGAGGCCGAGCACCCCGTCCACCTCCCCGCGCGGCCACGAGTCCACGAGGCCGGCGGAGCCGCCGCACGCGTGGTGCAGGTAGGACAGAGCCATGCGCCATGGCTGGCGGGCCGCCAGGTCCCCGCCAGGCAGGGGGACCGTGTCGAGGTGCGCGGCGCGCTCGGGCCGCGCCGGATCGCCACAGAAGAACTCGCCGCCCCAGACCGTACCGTCCACGCCCATTCCCGCCCCGTCGAACACGACGCCGATGCACGGCTCCCACCTCGAGGCGTCCACCAGGCACGATGCCAGGTGCGCCTCATGATGCTGCACGCGGATCACGTCGAGGCCGGATTCCTCGCGGGCGAACACGCTGCCGAGCATGTCCGGGTGCAGGTCGCAAGCTGCGACCTCCGGTTCGATCGATGCAAGCCGCACCAGGAGATCGATGGACTCCCTGAAGAACGCGTACGAGGCGGGCGACTCCAGCCTGCCCACGTGAGCACCCAGCACGGCCCTCCTGCCGCGGGCCACGGCGACGGTGCACTTGAGATCCGAGCCGACGGCGAGCAGGGGAGGCGAGTCGACGGGGAGGGTGAAGTCGCCGGGTGCCAGGCCGCGCGAGCACCGCAGGACCACCGCACGGCTTGCGCCCACGGGCCTCATCAGGGAGTCGTCCGCCCTGTGCAGGATGGGGCGGTCGTGCGTGAGCACGACCTCGGCAAGCTCACGCAGCCCCTCCATGTCCGCTCCGTCGTCGATCATGATGGGATCGCCCTCCCGGTTGGCGCTCGTCATGACGAGCGCCGCCGGCATCGCGTCCGCGGAAGGGAGGGCATCGAGGAGCAGGTGGTGCAGGGGCGTGTAGGCGAGCATGATCCCGTGCCGGGCAGCGCCGGGGGCCACGCCCGCGGCGAGCGGATCGGGGTCGAGCTTGTCCGCGAGCACGATCGGACTGGAGGGCCGGCCGAGCAAGCTCGCCTCGGCTTCACCCACGCACGCCAGCCTGGAGGCCGCAGCGAGGTCGACGGCCATGACGGCGAGAGGCTTGAGCTCGCGCCTCTTCCTCCGCCTCAACCGTGCAACGGCCTCCTCGTCGTACGCGCTGCACGCCAGGTGGAATCCACCCAGGCCCTTGATCGCGGCGATGCGGCCGGAGGCGAGAGCCTCGGCCGCGCCGGTCAGCGGATCGCCCCGGCCGCCCACGAGCCTCAGGTGCGGGCCGCACTGCGGACAGCAGCTGGCCTGGGCGTGGAACCTCCGGCTGGCCGGATCGCCGTACTCCGCCGCGCACGCGGCGCACATCGTGAATCCATCCATGGACGTGGCCGCGCGATCGTAGGGAAGGTCCCGGACGATGGTGTAGCGGGGGCCGCAGCACGTGCAGTTCGTGAAGGCGTAGCCGTGCCGGCGATCGTCTGGATCCGCCATCTCGGAGAGGCACTCCGGGCAGACCGCGGTCTCGAGTGGAATCGACGCCGTGGGCTTGCCTCCGCGATCGCTCGGCACGATCTCGAATCCCGAATCGTTGCATAGCGGGATGCGCGTCACCTGGAACCGGCCGGGACGCGCGCTGCGAGGCACATTGCTGCGCACCTGATCGACGAACCTCGAGACCACCTCCGGGTCCCCCTGGATCTCGACGTGGAGCCCTCCGGGGCCGTTGCGCACGAAACCCGAGAGCCCGTTCTGGAGGGCGAGCCGATAGACGCTGGGACGGAAGCCGACGCCCTGCACGATGCCGTCGACCTGCACGAGCAGGCGCCGTGCGCTGGAGCCTACCCCAGACATTCCCTCAGCCAGCCGATCCACTGCCCTGCCCCCTCCCCGCTGCGGGAAGAGACCTGCATCACGGAAAGGTCCGGGCTCACGGCGCTCACCGCGGACAGGAGCGCGTCCAGGTCGAGATCGAGGTGGGGCAGGAGATCGGCCTTCGAGAGGACCATGAGATCCGACTCCCGGAACATGAGCGGGTACTTTCTCGGCTTGTCCTCGCCCTCCGTCGTGGAGAGGACCATCACCTTCCTGCTCTCCCCGATCCGGAACTCGGCCGGGCAGACCAGGTTGCCCACGTTCTCGACGAAGAGCAGCTCGATGGAATCGAGGTCCAGGCAGCGCAGGCCCTCCCTGACCATGTGCGCATCCAGGTGGCATGCACCGGACGTGTTGATCTGTACCACGGGGACGCCGAGCCGCTCCAGCCTCCGCGCATCCAGCGAGCCCTCGATGTCCCCCTCGATGACGGCCCAGCGAACGGAGCCGCCGAGCTTCACCGCGGTCATCTCCAGGAGCGACGTCTTGCCCGCACCGGGGCTGCCCATCAGGTTGACGGTCACGACGCCGCGGCTGCGAAGCGTGCGCTCGTTCTCGTCCGCGATGCGGTCGTTCTCGTCGAGGATGCCGCTCTCTAGCCTGATCGTCTTCACGTGTCGATGTCCATGTCGACGAGCCTCAGCTCGCGGCCGCGGACGATGTCCACCGCCTGCCCGCCACACGCGGGACAGGTGAACAGCAGGCTCTCCGCAGGGCTCTGCTCGCTGCACCCGCGGCAGCGCAGAACGAGCTCCACCGTCTCGATATCCAGCTCCAGCCCCTCGGCGCGCGTTCCCGGTGAGACGACCTGCATGGCGAACGCGAGTGCCTCCGGCGACACGCCGGACACCCGCCCCACCTGCACGCGCAGCCGGGTGATCCTCAGCGCCCCCTCGGCCTCGGCCCCCGTGACGATTGCGTCGAGAATCCGGCTGGCGATGGACAGCTCGTGCACTGCTTCTCCTAGAACACACCTGGCTCGGGCAGCCACTTGCAGGCCACGACCCTGAAGCCGCCTCCCTCGCGGTTGTCCATCTGCACGCTGTCCATCAGCCTGCGGACCGCCCCGAGGCCGCCTCCGAATCCGCCATGCGTGCCTGCCAGGATCTCGTCCTCGGACAGCATCCTTCCCCGCGTGAACCCGTCCTGACACGCCTGCTCGATGTGCTCGATGCCCGTCCCCCTGTCGAGGACGACGATCTCGATGCCGGGCCTGGGATCCTGCACGGACCGGAACGTGATCCTCCCCCCGCCGGCGTACTTGATCGCGTTGGTGGCGAGCTCGCTCACCGAGGTGGCGATCTGCCAGAGCCGCTCTCCCGTGAATCCGATCCCGGATGCGAATCTGAGGGCCTGGCCGTAGCACAGGATGGACTCGCCCTCCCGGCTGAACTCCATAGACTGGAGCATCGCCTCCGATCCGCCGGGGTCGGCGTCAGCGCGGTGCCCGACCGTCATCCGTCTCCCCCGCGAGCCTGAAGACGACACAGGTGGCATCGTCGTGGTTCTTGCCATAATCCGCGAGGATGGCATCGGCGAGCTCCTGGACCGCAAGGTGGCAGAACTTCCCCAGGTCAAACCGGCTGGAGATGCCGTCGCTGTAGATGGCGACGAGGTCGCCGGGATGGAGCTCGTACTCGAAGGACTGCAGCTTGCGCACGCGCTGTCCCACGATCCCGGGCATGCAGATCGGGTGGATGTCGTTCACGCTCACCGCCTGGACGTCGATGTTGCCCACGCCCGCGAATGTCATGACCTTCCCCGAAGCGTCGATGCGCAGAAGCCCGCAGGCCACGCCGCGGGTCCTCGAGATCTCGCTCGAGGCCCCCATGATGATGTCCTCGAGACCCAGAGACGCGTTGTCCTGCACGTACCGGCAGAACGCCTGCGAGGCATCCGCGGCCTCGGGGCCGTGGCCCAGCCCGTCCGCCACCGCGATCAGCGTCTCCTCCGCCCGCACGATCTCGACGGCATCCCCGCACACGGTCTCGTTCTCGGCCGGCCCATGCCCATGCCGGACTGCGACTTGTACTGACCCGACAGGATCCTGTCGAGGTTGTCGATCCCCGGCCCCTGGTCGCGGGCCTCGACCTGGATCCCCGGCGGCCGGGTGTCCAGGAGCGTGATCTCGATCTCACCGTATCCCGCATACTGGACGATGTTGCGAGCAAGCTCGGAGATGGCGGTGGCGACCTTGATCTGCACGACCGTGGAGAAGCCCAGGTTGCGGCACAGGTCGCGTCCCGCTCCCCGTGCCGTCACGATGTCCGACTCCTGCCTGATCTGGATGACCTCGGACTTCGTGACGGGGGCTGCCTGCTGGCCATCGGCACCTGTCGGGGTCAGGGTCTCCTCCAGGCTCCTCACGCACTCGCTGAGCCTCTCGGCGTCCCTGAGGTAGTAACGCAGGCCGAGACGGAGCTCCTTCATCAGCCGCGCGGCATCTCCGCTGCCCATCTTGTTGAGGTTCACGCGCGACCGGGCCGCGCTGAGCTGGAAGATGGGCTTCGCCATCGTGGGCCCGGCGTACGTGTCGAGGATCTCGAGGACCCTGCTGGTTTTTCCCTTGCTGTCCACCTGATCAGTCCATCTCGTCCGGATCGTCCTCGTCCTCGCCACAGGCAAGCAGGTCGAGCGCCGACTCGAGGTTGAGATGCGTGTGCACCTCCTTCAGGTCCATCCCCATCTCGACCAGCGTCATGGCGATCAGCGCGTCCATGCCCGAGATGACCGTCCTGACGCCCATGAGCCTGGCAATGAGGCTGATGTCGCGGATGGCCCTGGAGATGTAGCTGTCCATCACGTCGATCCCGGACACGTCGATCACCAGGCCCCTGGCGGACGTCCTCTCGATCTCGGCGGTGATGTCGTCCCTGAGCTGCATCACGAGCTGGTCGCTCAGCGCGATCTGGATCGATACGATGAGGTTGCCGTGCAGCTTGATGATCGGGATCTTGCTCACGCCCGTCATGATGCGGTCACTTTCCCTCTTCCCGCACCGCTTTCACCGCCTTCTCCCGCTCGAGGCGTCGGATGCACTCTGCAAGGCCCTCTCGCAGGTTGCCCAGGGTCTTGATCGACGACAGGTCCACGCCGATGTCCACGAGCGTCTGCGCCACGGCGGGCCTGATGCCCGTGATGATGCACTTGGCGCCCAGGAGCGACGATGCCTTGACCACCTTGATGAAGTGATCCGCCGTCCTCGTGTCGACCACCTCCACGCCGGTGATGTCGAGGATGACGTACCTCGCCTGCCTGGCGACGATCTCGGCCAGCATCCGCTCCATGATCTGCGCGCTCCGGCGCGTGTCCACGACCCCGATGACGGGCAGGACGATGACCCCCTCCCATATCTGCAGGAGCGGCGTCGAGAGCTCCTGGATGACCATCTGCTGCATCCTGCTGATGGTCTCGATGTTGTTGTCCACGCCCTCGATGGTCTTGTTGAGCGCCCTGGCGAGGCTGGCCATGAGCTCGTCGGGTGAAGAGAGTGTGGACTCCCCGACGCGCACCTTGAGATTGCCCTTCTCCACCTCATCGAGAACCCCGAAGCACTCGGAGATGCCGAGCGCCAGCTCCATCGTGGAGTCGTGCATCTCGTCGGCGCGGGCCTCCAGCTCCCGGACGTGCGTGACGTCGTCGACCACGGCCAGCGCCGCCGCATCGCCTTCCTTGCTCTTGACCGGAGCGGCCCTGAGCGAGAAGTGGCGGACGGCCCCGTCCTCCGTCCGGAGGTCGAAGACCACCTCGACGGTGGACGGCTTCTTGCCGAAGCAGGGCTTCAGGTCGCACCCCTCATGACCTCCGAAGACGGCCTGGCACTTCTTGCCGATCGACTTCTCGGGGCTCGTTCCCGCGAACTCGGCGGCCCTGGCGTTGATGAAGGTGATGTTCTGGTCCTTGTCGACCATGAACACGGCCTCCGGGATGGACTCGAGGATCGTCTTTGCCGTGAGATTGTCTTTAGTCATGTCTTGGCTTCCTTTCCGGGTTCTCCGGTCCAGCCCTAGAACTGGATCTGGATGAGCTCGCCAGTGCCCTGCGTGGTGACGGCCAGCAGGGTCTTTCCCATCCGCTTGCACCACTTCCTGACGTCCTCCTCGAACGTGGGGCAGTTCCCCTTCACCTCCAGGATGTCGCCCGGGGACAGCTCGGGCATCATTGCTGCGATCCTCAGTACGGGCTGTGGACATCTCATCCCGTTGGTATCGAGCTGCTTGGTCGCCATGAGGCTACTCCTTCCGCATCTTTGCCTGTCTTGCATCGTCCATGTGGGCCAGAATTTCAACCCTGATCTGATTGTCAGAGAAATGACGCGCCGAGATGGCCGCCGTGGGGCAGGCCGCTGCACAGCTGCCGCAGCCCCGGCAGAGGACGTCGTTGACGAAGGCCGAGCGGCCCTCTTCATCGTAGGTGATGGCCTTGTACGGGCAGGTGAGCACGCAGGTGCGGCAGCCGCCGCACCGCTCCTTCTGCACGTGCGCCGCCCGGGCCTCGACGCGGATCCTGCGGCCGGGCACCAGCGCTGACAGCACGTCCCCCGCCGCGGCCGCGCCCTGCGCGCACGACTCCTGGATGTCCGCGGCCCCGCGGGCGCAGCCCGCGGTCTGCACGCCCTTGACGCGCGTCCGGAACGAGGCCAGGTGACCGTTCTCCTCGACGAGAAATCCCTGGTCGTCCAGGTCCACGCGCAGCATTGCCGCGAGATCCCGGGCGCCCCGGGCGCCCCTGAGCGGCGGGGCCACGACGGCCATGTCCACCGAGACCTCGACCGGCTTGCCCTCGTAGGTGTAGCGCACGAGCACGGCATCGCCTTCCTGGACCGGGACCTCGATGATGTCGTACCTCTCGAGCCACGACTGCTCCAGCCCCTCGGTCCGGTCGGCCCGCGCGGCGAACTCCCGGTAGCCCTTTCCACCGGCGCAGCGCTCCCAGAGGATCTGGTGGATCCGGCAGTCGGGGAGCTTCTCGTGGATCTGCTGCACGTACTTCGAGAAGGCCATGCAGCAGATCTTGGAGCACGAGGCCGCGGGTCCCGTGCAGTTCTCGTCGACGCACTGGATCAGGGCGATGGACCGGAGAGCCTCCATCCCGGGAAGGCGGATCTCGCCGGACGTGGGGCCGGCGGAGCTGATGAGCCTCTCGAGGACCATGGACGAGACCACCCTGTCCGGCACGGAGACGCCCTCGAGCAGCTCGGCCTCTGCGCCCGTCGCGACGATCACGGCGCCCACCTCGCGCTCGAGGATCTCGTCGGCCGCCGTCAGGTCGATGTTGCCGAACGGGCAGGCCGTGACGCAGGCGTCGCACTGCCGGCCCGTCAGGGCAAGGCACGCCTCGTCGTCGATCAGCGACACGCTGGGCAGCGCCCCCTCGTAGGGGATGTAGATCGCCTTTCTCGTCCGGAGCCCCTCGTCGAACAGGCTGGGAACCTCCACGGGGCAGGCCGCATGGCAGGAGGAGCATCCGTAGCATCCGTCCGGATCCACGCGCCTGGCACGCTTGCGGATCCCGACCTTGAAGCTGCCCAGGTATCCCAGGACCTGCTCCACCTCGCTGTAGGTGAGCACCTCGACGGAGTCGTCGTGGAGCACCTCGTCCATGAGCGGCTCGAGCACGCAGGAGGCGCATTCGAGCGTGGGGAAGATGTCGCCGAGCAGGGCCGACCTTCCGCCGATGGCCGGCGTGCGCTCGACGAGCACCACCCGCCGGTCCGCGCGTGCGAGCATGTGCGCCGCCGAGAGGCCCGCCACGCCCGCACCGATGACGAGCACGTCCGGGTTGCACTCGATGTCCCGCTCCTCGAGCGGTTCCTGGGCAGCGGCCCGTGCCGCTGCGGCCCGGATCAGGGCCAGCGCCTTGCCGCCCGCCTCGTCCCTGTCCTCGGTGACCCACGTGCACTGCTCGCGCACGTTGGCCATGGCCAGCAGGTAGGGATTCGATCCCGACGCCCTGAGCACGTCCATGAACGTGGCCTCGTGCTCCCTGGGGGAGCAGCCGGCGACCACGACCCGGCTGCCGGGACTCGCCTGGAGGTCGGCCTGCATCCACGCCCTGCCCTCCTGCGAGCACAGCGTCGAGTGCCTGACCACGGCCTCGATCCCGGCCAGGCCGGCAAGCGACTCCTGGAGCCGGTCCAGATCCAGCGCGTCCTTGATGATCGGCCCGCACTCGCACAGGTAGACCCTCACGCGCGGTGGGCTGCTCCTGTCATCCGTCACGGGCGCACGAGCCTTCTCTCGAGCCGTCCGTCCGGCCCGTACACGTTCACCTCGAGGGCCATCTGCCCCGGCAGCGAGTGCGTTGCACACGCGAAGCACGGGTCGTAGGCCCTGTAGGACATCTCGATCATGTTGAGCACCGACTCGTCGGGTTCCCCGCCGGTGAGCAGCCCCTCGGCAGCCCTCTTGATCGACATGTTCAGGGCCGCGTGGTTGTGCGTGGTCCCGACGATGAGGTTGGCCTTCTCGACGATGCCCTTCTCGTCCGTCCAGTAGTGGTGGATGAGCACTCCCCTCGGCGCCTCGACCACCCCCACGCCCTCGGTGGGCGTGTCCCTCTCGAGGGTGCGGATGTCGTCCGAGGTGAGCCTCTCGTCGTGTGCGTGCTCCACCACGAGCTCCGCGCACTGGAGCATCTCGATGATCCTGGCCCAGTGGTATGCCAGCGTGGCGTGCACCGGCTTGCCTCCGAGTGTCTCGTACATCTTCTCGTGCTCGGCCTGCGCCAGGGGCGTCTTCATCCCCCGGGCCGCGTTGAGCATGCCCAGGGGCGCCACCCTGTAAACGCCCGACGCCCGGCCCTCGGAAAAGCCACACCAGCCCACGGCATTGAGGAAGGGGAACTTCATGTAGGTCCAGGACTCGACGCGCTCCGTGATGTGCTCGAGGTAATCGCTGCCCTCGAACCGGGCGAACTCGCCCCCCTGGGGATCCACGACCCGGATCCAGCGGCCGCAGTGGTCGACGCGGTCGTCATCGTCGACCAGGGACATGTAGTACGTCTCGTGCGCGAAGGCCGGCGAGAGGATGAGGTCCACGTAGCGCTTCTCGGAGAGGACCACGTCGGCGAAGATCTGCTGGGTCAGCTTGCTGAACTCGAGCATGTAGTCGCCCACCTCGATGAGCCTCGCGCGCATCTCCTCCGTCACGGCCTTCGACACGCCTCCGGGGATCATGCCGACCGGGTTGACACGCCTGCCTCCCAGCATCTCCGCAACCTCGTGCGCCTCCTTGCGCATGCGGATGACCTTCTGCCCCAGCTCGAGCCCCACCTTCCGGATGACGCCTATCACGTTGCGCTCGGCGGGCGGCGCGTCCGGTCCCACGATGAAGTCGGGGCCTCCCAGCGCGAAGAAGTGGGTGGTGTGGTCTCCGGCGACGAACGCGTTGTACTGCAGCCTCCTGATGATGTCGGCCGTCTCGGGGATCACCACCCCGTAGACCGCGTCCACGGCCCTCGCGCTCGCCGTG
>JAFDER010000521.1 GCA_019310245.1 Deltaproteobacteria bacterium | reverse complement strand
GACATGCTGCGCATCTCTCGCACCGCCTCCTCTGCCATGGGTCCCTGGAATCAGGCGTTCACCAGGATACGACCTCCATCTGGCCAGCGCAACAGCGCGTGTGGTTCCTCTACATCCCGTGACAATATGGGTGCTTGTCTGCAAGGCCGTGAAGAAATATCCTTGTCCCCCATGAGGTTCTGCCCACAGTGCGGCCTCCTCTACCAGGAGGGCCACAGGATCTGCCCGCTCGACGGGGAGGCGCTCCAGACCAGGAGCGATCTCTTCCTCGGACGGATCCTGGCGGGGAAGTACCGGATCGTCGAGCTCATCGGCGAGGGCGGCGTCGGCCGGGTCTACAGGGCACGGCACGTGCACATGGACCTCAGCGTGGCCGTCAAGATCCTTGCCGACGACGCCTCGGTCGATCCCCACGTCAAGGAGAGGTTCGTCCGCGAGGCGCGCGCCGCGGACATGGTGCGGCACGAGAACATCATCGAGATCCTCGACCTCGGAGAGACCGGCGAGGGCATGCCCTACATGATCATGGAGCTCCTCGATGGCGTGGGGCTCGAGATCCTCATCGGCAAGAGCGCCTTCCCCCTTCAGCGCGTCGTGAACGTGATGCGCCAGGTCTGCTCCGTTCTCGGCCCCACGCACGCCATGGGCATCGTTCACCGCGATCTCAAGCCGGAGAACATCTTCCTCATCGAGAGGAACGGGATGAGCGACTTCGTGAAGGTGCTCGACTTCGGCGTCGCGCACCTCGTGCACGAGCCCGGCATCACGCGGGAGGGGTTCGTTCTCGGCACGCCGCAGTACATCGCCCCCGAGCTCGCCTCGGGACAGAAGCCCACTGCCTCGAGCGATCTATACGCCATCGGCTGCATCGGCTTCGAGCTGGTCGCGGGCAGACCGCCGTTTCACGGAGACAACGTGTTCGAGGTGATGAGCCGGCAGATCCAGGAGCCGGCCCCCCGGCTCTCGAGCCTTGTGGAAGGCGTGCCGGATCCTCTCGACGACATCATCGACCGGCTCCTGCGCAAGGATCCCTCCGAGCGGTACCCCGACGCCTACGCCGTCATGCGGGATCTCGACATGTTCATGCCTCCCGTGCGACGGCCCCGCAACCCCGCTCTTCGCCTCTCCACGCCCGGATTCGTGCCGGGCACGATCCTGGAGCCCGCCGCTCCCACGCTGGGCCCCGACATGCTGCAGTCCTGGCGTGACTTCGCCGAGCGCGCGAAGACCAAGGCCTCACCCGGGGACCGGCGGCTCGTCTACGAGATGGAGGAGCTGACGGGCAAGCTCGAATCGATCTTCGGCATGATGCAGTCCGTGCTCGCCGTGATGAGCGCCACCGAGGAGAAGAGCCGTCGCACGGGCAGGCACATCCGGTTCGCCATCGACAAGCTCGCTCATTCCGCCTCCCTGCAGCGGGCATTCGCGGCCAGCGCCGAGTCCCGCGAGTCGGTCTCGCCCGATCTCGACGATATCGACCGGAAGATCGGCGATCTGCGCCTGCAGCTCGAGTCCGTCTCGAGCGAGGCCGCCGCTCAGCTGGCGGATCAGCAGGCACGTATCGATTCCCTCGAGACCGACCGCGAGGCCGTGGAGGCCGGGCTCTGCGAGCTCTCCATGCAGATCGGCAGCTCGGCTTGACCGGTCCGCTTCCCGGCGGCACTCCCCTCGCCATCGGTTCCCTGCCACACGTCAACGCGGCGGAGGCTCTCGACGTCATCCTCGATCGCATGCAGGGCTCTCCGCACTGGCCGCAGCTGCCCCGCCGCTCCTTCCTCGAGCAGATGGAGCATCAGTTCTCGGCGTGCATCCCCGGCGTGGTCATCGACGAGGTGAGCCGCAGGCTCGTCGTGGAGGTGCATGCCGAGGGCTTCCACTCCGCACTCGAGCATTTCTACGAGCAGGTGCTCCTGGTGGAGGCCGGCGGCGCCCCCGATCACTTCAAGGTGACCGAGGCCTATGCACCCGGCTTCTTCGCCTTCGAGGAGCGTCTCGCGGGCAAGTCCCGTCCGCCGGTGGTCAAGGGGCAGTGCACCGGCCCCTTCACCCTGGGGCTCCGCCTCATGACCACGGATGACCGTGCGATCCTCTTCGACGACAACCTCGCG
The DNA here is from genome assembly GCA_019310245.1 of Deltaproteobacteria bacterium. Classification (GTDB taxonomy): domain Bacteria; phylum Myxococcota_A; class Polyangia; order DRWM01; family DRWM01; genus JAFDER01. The sequence goes on along the minus strand of JAFDER010000521.1, from coordinate 669 downwards.
GACGTGGTCTACAAGGCCGTGGCCAACCATGCGCGGTGGCAGGCCCGCCGCCTCGCCAGGCTGGGCGAGCGCGTCATCGTATCGGTGGACGAGCCGGTGCTCGCCTCGTTCGGCTCCACGGCCATGATCACCGTGACCCGCGAGCAGGTCGTCTCGGGCCTCTCGGAATCCGTCGAGGCGATCCACGCGGAGGGCGCGCTCGCCTCGGCGCACTGCTGCGGCAACACCGACTGGTTGCTGCTCGTCGATGCGGGCATGGACGTCCTGTTCTTCGATGCATACGGCTTTGCCGACAAGATGGCGATCTACGCCCCCGCAATCCGCACGCTCCTCGAGCGGGGCGGCATGCTCGGATGGGGCATCGTCCCCACCTCCGAGGCCGTGCGATCCGAGTCGGTGGAGTCCCTGATGCAGCGGCTGATCAGGGCCCAGGACGACCTGGCGGCGAGCGGTCTCGATCGGCCGCTCCTGCGCGAGCGCACCCTCATCACACCGTCGTGCGGCACCGGCCCCCAGCCCATGGACGACGCACTTCGCGTGTACGACCTGACCGCCGGGATGGCCGCACGCTGGATGCGGGACGCCTGATCGCCGCGCGGGCTCCCCGGCGTGTTGCCTCATTTCCCGGAATTGAATAAAATGCATCCTTTCTAGTACTCGTTGCAGGGA
>JAFDER010000520.1 GCA_019310245.1 Deltaproteobacteria bacterium | reverse complement strand
CCTTCCAGGCGATCTGGGGATGGGCCAAGGACTTCAACAGCTACATCGAACGTCACAAGGTGAACACGGAGAAGGTTCCCGAAGAGCTGTACGTTCTGTTTCCCGCCGTCCTCCTGGTCACGCTCGTGGGCTCGTACATCCACGGACTCATCCACCTGCTGGGGAGCGTCGCCTACTGCGGCATCCTCGTCCTCATGGTCTACAGGACATGCGATGCCATCAACTCCCTGCCCGCACTCGAGAAGAAGGCCCCGGCCAGTCCCGCCGCAGCACCAGTGGACGCGACGAAGGATGATGATGAGCCAGAACCAAAGGAAGACGAGAAGGTCGAATCGAAGGATGACGCCGGGAAGTAGCTCCGTTGCGCTGATGACGTCAGCGATCATCCTGGCAGGCTGCGATGGGGCGAGCCGCTACGACGTGGGCGGTGGTCTCCTCGTCATCCTCCTGGCCTGCTCGGCTCTGTTCTTCACTGGCTACGGCATCTACTGGATCGTGATGAAGCTGCTCGGCAAGGAGCCGAGGAAGCTGTGATGCGGTCAGCCTCTCCAGGAACCGATTCCGCTCCAGGCTGACTCGAGAAGCCTCGCGGCGAGAGGGCTGACGTGGTGGGCGACGTTCCCATGCCCACCGCGCATGGCATCCATGCCTCCGAGCTCGTTGAGCTGCCTTCCGATGGAGACGACCTCGACGGGCGCCTCTCCGCTAGAGGTGAGGTACGCATTGTCCCCACCTTCCAGGCCGAGATTCACGAGCTTGACGAAGAGCTCCTCCATTTTAGGGTCCATTACATCTACTCTGTGTTCAGAAGCCGAATGCCTGCTTGATCGCCGAGAGATTTCCCTTGATGCGCTCGTTGCCGGGATCGAGTTTTACGGCCTTTTCAAGGATCTCCACGGATTTCCTGCCTGAACCCGTCTCGGCATAGCACACGCCGAGGCTCATCATGGTGATGGGGTCGTAGGGTGCCACCTCGACGGCCTTCTCGTACTTGCCGATCGCTTCCTTGTGGTTCCCCGACTGCGCCAGTCCGTCTCCCGCCTGTGAGAGCTCGAACATGTCGACGACCTTCTGGATCTCCTTCACGGTCGCCTTCTCGAGGACCGCCTGGGTCTGCTTCTCATCCAGGCTTTCATCGCTCAGACCGACGTGGTGGATTCCGGGCACCGGATTGCCCGCCTTCTTGGCTCCGAGGGCGAGCTGGAGCTCGGTCGGCTGGCACAGGCAGAGCTTCTTGAGCACATCCGCCCTGTCGCTGGCATCCTTGGCGACGATCCTGTCGGCTGCCGCTCTGGCGCTGTCGGTGAGCGCCTCGGCCTTCTTGACATCGCCCTTCATCAGGGCGGCGGATGCTTCGGCCATCCTGGACGTGACCGGTTTCGCCTTCTCCGTGTGCTCCTGTATCTCCTGGGGCAGGGTCTCCATTCCCTTCATCGCGGCCGCGAGCTCCTGGAGCTCCTCCTCGGTGGCATCGCCTCCTGCGTCCTCGAGCTTCTCCAGCGCTGCGCTGAGCTTGTCCAGCCTGTCCGAACCGGGGGTATTGAGCACCTGCCCGATCGAGCTCTTGCTGACCGGCTCCTCTTCCTTGGGCTCACCGAAGAATCCCCTGAGCCCGGACAGGACAGCGTCGAACGAGCTCTTGAGCTTGTCAGGGCTGCCATGTCTCCTCAGGACGGGCTCGATGCGGCCGTCCATCTTCTTGATCTTGACCTTCATGTCCTCGAAGGGGGCCCACGTATCGACCTTGGCAGCGCTCTTGGCGGCTTCCTCGGCGTTGCCGCTTTGCTTCGCTTCCATGTCCCGCAGCCCGAGCTGGATGAGCTCGAATAGCTCCCGGTCCTCATCCGTGACCTCGGCCTTCCACATGAACTTCGGGACCCAGCCTTGCATGCCCTCCACGCAATCCTCGATCTCGTCGAGCTGATCGCTATCTGCCTGCTTCATGAGGTCGAGGATCCACTCCAGCGTGAAGACCGACGCGTATGCGAGCTCGTCACCCTTGGCGGGAAGACCGTCGTCGCGCGCAGTCGGGGTCTCGCTGGACGCGGGCTCGGGCTTCTCCTCCTCCCAGGATGGAGCTTGAACGGGCTCGCTGTCCCCGACCTTGCCTTTCAGGCTGGTCCACCTGGAGATGGCCGTGACGAGACCGTAGACGAACATGCCGCTGATGATCACGCCGACGAAACCCAGACCCCACTTGACCACGAACCGCCAGAAGCCGTTCTCGATGCCGGGCCCGACGTGGATGGCGATCCCGAGGAGGATGATGCCGCCGATCATGGTCCCGAAGAACCACGCTGCCTGGAACTTGCCGCAGTGCGGGCAGACGAAGTCCCAGCCCTCGATGCTCCTGCCGCACCCGACGCAGCTCTCGCTGCCGCTGCTGCTCGTGGTATTGGAGCTCGAATCCGAGAAAGAGGAGTATGAAGAACCGCCGGTAGGCTTGTTCATGGAATCCATGATCCCCTTCACAATGGGGGACAGCGATTCCGTTCGCTGGCTCGAGATGAGGCCGGATCCAGCCGATTTCGACACGTACGTCGAGGCTTTGCTGGCGCAGTTGGGACAGAGGAGCCAGTCCGTGGTGGTCGTGGCCACGAGTCCGCTCTTCCAGGCCTCGGCCGCCTCGGATCGGCTCACACCCTGCAGGGAGAGCGTCGTGATCGTCGACTCAGGGGGCGGGAACCCCATGGCGACGATGTCCTTGAACTCGCCGGCGGTGTAGACGGTGCCCTCCTCGAAGGACGTCGATGCGCTGCACACGTCACAGATTGCAGACC
>JAFDER010000519.1 GCA_019310245.1 Deltaproteobacteria bacterium | reverse complement strand
TACAGCGCTGTGCTATTGAGGACGGCGTACCTTTCAATAAGTCCGTTAAGGCCGCCCTCTGACCCGCTTTTTTTAGCACCTCCCCCACCAGGAGCTCGGCGACCTGCGCCCCCTTGACGGAGTTCAGGTCCGGGTCCATCTCATTCGAGAACTCGGCGAGCTCCCGCATGAGGATCTCCCGCTCCTTGGCGGTGGTGTTCTCCCTGAGGTCCTGCACGTCCTCGGCCATGAGCGTGTCCGTGGCACCGCTCTGGTCGGGCATGACGAGGCTCTGGGAGAGCACCCGGGCGAAGACATCGTCGTCGAGCAGCGCGTTCAGCCGCTTGCCCATGGCCGAGTCCTTCTTACCGTCCGTCTTGATGCCCTTCTCGATCACGACATAGGCCCAGGCGTCGAGCCGGGACTGCTGCATGATGTAGTCCGATGGGATCCGGAGCCCCACCTTAGTGGAGTCGTCCCCCGGCCACGTCACGGTCTTCAAGGGCCTCTTTCCGGCCCTCATCTGCGCCAGGGGCGACAGCTCCCCATTACCTCTTCTCATGGCTCACCTCAGATAGGAACGCCGACGAACGCGACGTCGCTGACGGGATCGACGTCCACGCCGTCGTCTCTGTCGTAGCTCTGGAGAATGCCGACGTAGGTGGGAATCCAGCCGCCCGTCTCCCAGATCTCCATCACCACCTCCCGGCCATCGATGACGGCCGCGCGGTAGTCCTGCTCCTCGCCGTAGGAAGCCACCGCGTTCGACCAGGTGACCGTCACCTCGCTCGGCTTCTTGGAGACCCCGGTCATGCCCGCGCAGTGGACGAGGCTGCTGTTGGTCTTCAGACTCTCCTTCCACTTCGTGTAGGCCACGAGGGGCTCATGCTGGAATGTGATGCGGGCGTGCCCGAGCCTGACAGTCTCCATGTCCGTCTCCTATTACCCAACCTGCTGGCCGAGGCCACAGGTCTGGTTGAGGTGATCGACGACGTCGAAGGGATACTCGTAGTCGAACCGGTTGGGGTTCACGCCGTTGATCTCCGCGTGGATCGAGGCCCTGTTCTCGGAGACGCTCCCGTTCTTCAGGTGCCCGGCGCTCTCGTAGTTGTAGCACCGCTTGTAAACGAACGTCTCGAACTGTGCAGGGGTGCACGTGTTGCGAATGGGCGCGGCTTCCGGGTCGGTCGGGTTGGCCCCGATCTTGTAACCGGAGTACTTGATCGCGGCCTCGCGCACGATCTCCTCGGCGAGGGCGAACCCCACATCCACCTTGTGGCATCCCCAGACGCTCAAGTCCGCGTGACCCGCCCCGTCCGTGTGGCGCGTGGTGATGTTGTAGACCGTCACGACGTCGCCGGCGTCCGTCACCTTCAGGATGGAGACGCCGTGGTGCAGGGCATTGTCGATCTCGGTCGGCGTCGGGTAGTCGCCCGGATCCTCCGGCGGCACCACACCGATGATCTTCGTGTCCATCAGGTTCACGCTCAGATCCACGCCCGTCTCCACGAGCCTCTTCCCAGCCCATCCGCCGGCCATCTCCCAGGGCGGGGTGTCGCTCTCGATGTTCTTGATGGAGAAGACGTAGTTATCCAGCGTGTCGCCCAGCGTCTCGGCCTCGGTCGAGGAGCGGTTGTGGCCGATGATGGCCTGCATCCTGAGCCCCACATCCGGCTGCTCGGCAGCGATGAGGCGGTCCTTGAGCCCCACGGTCGCCGCCGCGAGGACGGTGCCGATGTTCGTGACGGGCACGATGTAGGTGTGCTTGCTGAGCAGAGCCACCGCGTAGGCGCTCGAGTAGTCGGGCTCGTTGGCGCCCGAGGCCAGGCGGTTGTCCGTGGGCTCCGTGAAGGTCACGCCTCCGGCGTCCGTGGAAGCCCGCACGCGGATCTCGTTGCCCATCGTGCCCAGGAACTTGGCGTCCACGGTCACGTGCGGGCCTGCGATGTCGACGTAGCTCGTCACGGGCAGGTGCGGGTGCGTCTCGTCGACCGGATCCTCGGCGTCCAGGGGGTTCGCCGTGTCGATGGCGAGGTGGACCTGGGGGGCCCCGGCGATGTTCGCCTGGTGCGCTGTCATCTTCGCCTTGAGGTCCTTCAGCAGGACGACGACCGTGTCGAGGTCCGTGCTGACGGCGGCTGCGATGACGTTCACCGCATCCGCCTGGCCGTGACAGGGACCACCACCGACGAGCACGCGGTGCGCCTCGTAGTTGGTCCTGGCCTCGTTGATGAGCGTGATGAGCGTGCCGAGGTTCGTGGCGTTGGCGGCCACCATCGCGTTGGCACCGTCTGCTGCGGTGTGGAACACCAGCGAGGCGATGTGCGCGTTGAAGTCCACCTTGAACTCGTTGGCCAGGCGCATGGCCATCTCGAGCCTCGTGGGGTTCAGCAGGAGGTTGAGCTTCTCGCTGATCTCGATCGGCGTGTCCCCGGTCACGATGGTGCTCGTGTAGGTGCGACCGCAGATCTTGGCCGTGAGCGTGCCGTCGCTCGTGGCCGTACCGGCGGGAACGATGTCGCCCGTGGCTGCCACGCCCGCACCGTTGTCCTCGGTGATGACCAGCTTGATCGGCACGGTCCTGAAGTTGGCCCTGGCAGCCCTGCAGGCCGCTGCGGTGGGGCCTCCCACCCCCGCGAGCAGGTCGGAGTGGTTGTCGTCCTGGACGTCGTAGAGCGTGTTGACGGTCGCCGTGCCGTCCGACGTCATGGGGCCGGTGATGAGGAGGTGGCGCGTGGCCGGCTTCGGCCCGAAGGCTCCGCCGAACAGGACATAGAGATAATGCCCCGGCAGCAGCATGCTGCCCG
>JAFDER010000115.1 GCA_019310245.1 Deltaproteobacteria bacterium | reverse complement strand
GCCCTGTACATGAGGGCGCTGGGCGTGAGCACGGGAGGCGACCGCTGGTACCCGCCGGACCACGTGTTCCACGACTGGGCCAGCGTGGGCGCGGTGTATCCGGACCATGTCTTCGAGGGTCCCACCTTCGGCGACGACTCGGCGACCCGGGGAGGCCAGGCCCGCGAGCTGGTCCTGCTCGACGACTCCGGCGCCGAGATCGACGTGGTCACGGGCTACCTGACTCCCACGAGCGGCGGCGTGGGCGGGTTCATCGTGTATCCCGAGCCCACGCCAGATGTGGCCGCGGTGCTCGTGCCCGGCGTCGGAACGCTCGATCTGCGCTAGTGAGCGCTCTCCCCTCGAAAAGTGAACAACTCCGTGGTCCGGCCGAGACTCCCTGCTGTATAATGTACTCAAAGAAGGGATCATGATGACTCGCACCATCGCGCTACTCGCCGTCCTGCTGCTCATCACACCAGCCTGCGACCAGGACGATTCGTCCACCGACACGGCCGTCGAGGACGTGACCGGCGGCGACACCGCCCCTGACGTCGACCCCGGAGACGTCCCGGAGGACCCGGCCGGTGAAGAGGCCGGGATGCCGGACGCGGACGATCCCGAGCCCGACGGCATTGCCGTGCTCCCCGACCCGGGCACGTACCGCGAGACCGCCACCGTGAACGGCATGACGCGCTCGTACGTGATGGTGGTGCCGGAGACGGCCGTGGCCGCCATGCCGTCCGGCCGCGTCCCGTTCCTCATCGGCCTGCACGGAGCCGGCGACACGGGCGAGAACTTCATCACCGCCGTGGGGCTCACGTCCACAGCCGCCTCGAACGCGTTCGTGCTCGCGGGGCCGGATGGCTTCAACCGCGGCTGGTTCGTGGAAGGCGCCGAGGGCTGGCCCGGCACGGACGGGAATGACACGTCGCTCCAGAACGACATCGACTTCATGTTCGAGCTCATCGACGTCGCCTATTCCACCTACGGCATCGACCCGGACCGCGTCTACGTTACGGGCCATTCGCGCGGCGCGGGGATGACCGGGCTCCTCGCCTTCGGCTCCGGCCACTTCACCACGTCCCTCGGCGCCTACGAGAGCCCGTTCGCGGCCTACGTGGTCAACGCGGGCTACGATGCGACCGGCGGCTCGGTGGCCCTGTCGGTCTCGAGGCCCAAGCGCCCCATCTGGGTCATCCACGGCACCGGCGACACCGTGGTTCCCTACTCCTACGGAGAGAGCTTCGCCACCGACCTGACCTCGGCCGGCTGGGACGTGACGTGGACGCCCGTGACCGGCGCCGGCCACAGCTGGCTCTTCCGGTCGACCTACGGCCAGACCAACCAGGACCTGTGGGACTTCTGCCTGGCCAACCCCCTCCCCTGATCTACTCGCAGAAGCAGCGGAACTTCAGGGGAGTGAGGAACTCCATGCCCCAGCTGCCGCCTCCGTCCGTGGACTGCCGGACCTCCGCAGGCGTGCCGCCCGATTGCTGGGGCGCCTGGCAGTTGCCGATGAACTGCCACACGATCCAGTAGTCGAGCCCCGCTCCCAGCGCCACGACCGGCGACAGGTTCGCGCCCTGCCACTGGTTCGCGGAGAGCATCGACCAGCTTCCCGTCCCCAGATCCCGGTACGGCATGTCCTCGGTGTAATCGTGGCTCCAGATGCCGATCCTGCTCGCGCCGGTCCTCTCACCGGTGAACACCTCGCACCTGCTGACCCTCAGGTACCTCGTGATCGAGAACTGCATGGCCAGGAGTCCCCCCGTGCCGGACATGAGCACCCAGTCGTCGTACAGCGGTCCGTCGTTGGACACGATGCACAGGTCGTCCTCGATGGGCGTGCACACGTACCCGTCGCCGAGGTATCCGGTATTGCACGCGCAGTCGTAAGTCCCCGGGCCGGTGTACGTGCATGTGGCGTTCACGTCGCAAAGATCCGTGCCCGCGGCGCAGTGGTTCACGGGGCTGCACGTGAAGCCGTCGCCCGCGTAGCCCTCGTCGCACGTGCAGGTGTAGCCTCCCACCGTGTTCGTGCACGAGGCGTGCACGTGGCACGCGTCCGTTCCCCGTGCGCACTCGTCGATGTCCCTGCAACTGAAGCCGTCGCCCTCGAAACCGTCGTTGCAGATGCAGGTCGGCTCCGCGTCTCCCTCGATGCACCTGGCGTTCCTATCGCACGTGATCGTGCCGTGATCGCAGTCGCAGTGGTCCGGCGTGCCGTCGCCGTCCGTGTCGCGTCGATCGTCGCCTCCGCGGCACCGGTCACACCCGTCCGGGACCGTGTCGCCGTCCGAGTCCAGCCGGTCGTCGTGTCCGGGGCAGCGATCGTCGGCGTCGCACACGCCGTCGCCGTCCGAGTCGGGGCACTCGTCCGGATGGATATCGACCACGTCGGGCACGGGCGGCGGATCGACGGGGTCCGGAATCGGGTCGGGCCGCGGCTCCGTGACCTCCGGCGCCACCTCGATCGAGACGTCCGGACTGCCCGCGATTCCCACGTCGTGCGTGCACCCTGCCGCGAACGTCAGAATGTACGTCACGAGAATGGACACGTTCCGACCCATGGTTGTCTCCTCCTGAAAGTATATTCGTATCAGGAGTTTCCGCAAGCAATAACAGTGGGGCTGTAATCCAGAACGGGTCCTAGGGGAAGCGCACGCCCACGAGGATGGCCAGGGCGTGGGTCATGACGCGGGCCTCCTCGGTGAGGCCGGCCTGCTTCTCGTCGTGCCATCCGGCCGCGAGCATGTAGCGGACCTCGGCGAACGGCGTCACGAACCTGTGCGCGTCGATCTCGGTGCCGAAGCCGCCCATCAGGACGATGCCGGAGAAGCTCGCGTCCGTGCCTCCCTCCTCCGTCTTCGACATGTAGTAGCTGAACCCGAAGCCCACGATGGGGTAGATGGTCACGAGGCGCGTGAGCCGGAAGGGCGCCTTGAACCTCAGCATGAGCGAGAGCATGAAGTCCTTCTCGGTGGCGTCGAAGTCCTCCCAGGTGCCCGTGTCGACCCCGGCCGGGGCGTCGGTCATCCGGAACTGCTTCACCTCGGGGAAGGCGAGGTAGCCCTCGAGGCCGAGCAGGAAGTGCCTGTGCAGGGCGAACTCGCCGAACACCCCGAACCCTGGCGTGAAGCCCCTGTACTTCCAGTCCTGGGCCCAGAACTCGTTGTCCGATGCATCGTAGATCGCATCTTCCTGCCATTTGCCCGCCAGCAGGAACGTGGGCGCGAAGTAGATGCCGCCTCCGCCCGTGAACTCGTCATCCGCCGAGGCCGGGCTGGCAACCATCAAGCCGAGCACCATCAAGAGAGCAGCCACCGGGTACTTCATCGATCACTTCCTTTTCGCTGGACCGTAGTGTGGTCCATCAGACGCGTCAAGAAAGCGCGTATTCACGTGCGATTTCCATGACCCATGATAGAATTCGAGTGAAATTGACAGGTTAGATGCATTGAAATAGGTTCGGATCTCGATCGTCTGTATACAGGACAAGGAGTGAACGATGAGAGGCTCCCTGGTTTCGCTGATCCTGGCCGCGCTGGTGCTCGCCTCATGCAGCAAGAAGGACGATAAGAGCCTGTGCGAGAGGTACGTGGATCTTCTCAGGAGCTGTGACATCGTCACGGCCGGCAACGTCAGCTGCGGGATGGAGCACGATGCCCAGACCCTGTGCGAGGCAGACTGCGTGTTTGCCGCCACCTGCGACGAGCTCTTCCAGCTCACATGCGCGGGCACGCCCACGGGCTCCCTCGTTCCCTGCTTCGACGCCTGTCTGAGCACCCACGGGTTCACGTGCGCCGACGGCTCGGAGACCCTTCCCATGGGCTGGCAGTGCGACGCCTGGGAGGACTGCGCCGACGGGTCCGACGAGGCCGGGTGCGCCACCTACGACTGCCCCGACGGCTCGGCCACCATCCTCGAGACCGAGCTCTGCGACGGGTTCGTGGACTGCGACGACGAGACCGACGAGCTGGGCTGCCCGTCCTTCTCCACGTTCCGCTGCCACGACGGCTCGTACGACATCCCGCGCGAATGGGTCTGCGACTTCGAGCCCGACTGCCCCGACGGCTCCGACGAGCTGGGCTGCGCCACGTTCAACTGCGACTGAACCCTTCGACAGGCTCAGGGACACGGAGGAAGTTGCCCTTCGACAGGCTCAGGTAGCGGGGGGATTTGTGAATGGGCGGGCTAGCAGGTGGATGCCATGCAGGCGCCGATCTCCGTCGCGCAGTGGGTCGTGACGCAGGTGGTGCACTCGGAGGAGGTACGGTCCACGCACTCGGTCGCGCAGCTCGTGCCCACGCACGTGGTCATGTCCGTCAGGGCCGAGGCACCCGCCGGGCAGATGCGCGTCATGCACACGCCGATGCACGTCTCGTCGCTGCCGCATGCGTTCATGCAGGTGAGAACCTCACCGCAGCTGAGAAGATCCTCGCCGTCCGCCGGCGTGTCCTCGACGGCGTCTTCCTCGGCATCGGGCGCGGCGTCCTCGACGACGTCGGGCTCACCCGCGACGTCTTCGTCCGCGTCCTGGTCGCCTCCGTTGTCGTCTCCGCAGGCCGAGAGGGCGAGGCAGAGCGAAAGCAAGATCGAGATTTTTGGGCATGTCATGGCTTCTCCTTTGTGTGCGATGAGGATGTCATTGCTTAGCACGCGTTTATTTCGTGGACAAAAAAACCGTGCGCTACCGAACCCGCATCTGGCGAGGCGGGAGGGTCAGAACGAGCCGGTGACGACGAGCATGCCTCCGTCGTCGAGCGGGACGGGCGAGAGGGCGACGGACCGTTCCTTCCCCCCGCTCTTGCCGGTCGAGCGCGTCACCACGCCCACCGCGATCGTGGCCGCGAGGGAGGCGGCGGCGGCCACGATGAACACGGTCGTCGCGTAGCCCAGCGCCTTGCCGCTGTCCTGGGCGGTCTTGCGCTTGGACAGGTAGTCTTCTTTCGTGTCCTCGGTGAGGCCTCCGGACTCGAAGAGATCCATGGCCTGGTCGTCGAGGTCGGCGACATCGCCGTGCTTCTTCACTGCCAGGGCGCCCGTGGTGACGGCGGTGGCCGTGAGTGCGATGGTCAGGGCGCTCATGACCCAGACCGCGGGTGACTTCTTCGACCCCGACTTTTTCTTTTTCTTTTTCTTGGGCTTCTTCTTCTCGGGCTCGGGCGGCGGGACCACGACGATCTCCTCGGGCTCCTCGAGGGCGATCTCGAACGTCCGGCGCTCGCCCTTGGAGACGAGGAACTCCTCCCTGAAGAAGACCTCTCCCTCGAGCGCGGCCTTCAGGACGTGGAAGCCCGGGTCCACCTCCACCGGGCCGCCGAGGGCCTTCTCGCCCACGTCGCTGCCGTCGAGCTCGACCAGGGCGTCCTCGACGAGGATCTCGATGTCCAGGACGGCGATGATGCCGCCGAGCTTCTCGAGCTCGGCGTTGACCAGCTTGAGGGCGGCAGCGTCGAGCTCACCCTCGCCCTTCGTGATGAAGGCGTCGAACTCGGCGCGGGCCCTGGTGTACATGCTCATCTGCATGTAGCAGAGCCCGATGTTGAGGTGCAGGCGCCAGTGCGGGCGGATCTCGAAGGACTCCCCGAAGCTCTCGAGGGCCTGGGCGTGATGGCCATCCTTGTAGAGCTCGACGCCCTCGGCGAACAGCTCCTTCGCCTCGGCCTTCTCCTCCTCGCCGGCCTCCTGGGCCAATGCGGGCAGGGCCAGGGTCAGGCAGACGAGCCAGATCGCCGTGCGCGTCAGGGCGTGCACTCGTAGACCTCCCACTCGTAGATGAGCGGATTGCTCGTCTGGCCTCCGAGGTCCGTGGCGTGCGCGCCGAAGATCCGCAGCCTCGTCGTGGTGACGGGCTCGTCGAACTCGTAGCCCCAGTCGTCCGCCTGATCGACGATCGAGTCCGCTGCCACCCAGCCGCCGCCGTTCCACCACTCGATCGTGCCTCCGGCCAGCGTGACGCCGCCCGGCAGGTAGCAGGTCGTGTTCTCCCAGTAGTTGGTGTCGAGCCACATCCCCCACAGCGTCTGAGGGGCGGACCACTCGAGCTGGAAGTAGGCGTCGCCCGGCGTGCTGCCCGCGACGACCCAGTGGAAGTTGCACGTGTCCTCGAGCTGCCCGTTGTTGAGCTGGCCGATTCCCCATCCTGCGGTGCCGCCTCCGCTCGAGCTCGGCGTCGCCGAGAGCGCCACGTTCTCGCCCTGGAGACACTCGATCTCGCAGACCGCCGAGCACCCGTCCAGGGAGACGGTGTCTCCGTCGTCGCACTCCTCGTTTCCCTCCCAGACGTGCCCGTCGCCGCAGAACGCGTCGAGGCACGTTCCACCCTCGCCGTCCGGGCAGCGGTCCGTGTTGTCGCCGTCGCCGTCGTCGCACTCCTCGTCGCCCATGACCCTGCCGTCGCCGCACACGGTGTCGCAATGGCTCGGCGACTCCTCGTCGCACTCCCACCCCAGCTCCTCGTTGCAGCCTCCGCACCCGTCCCCGGGGGTGGTGTTCCCGTCGTCGCACTCCTCGCCGGGATCCAGGATCCCGTCACCGCACCAGGGCCCCTCGGGCACGTCCGCGGCGTCCCCGTCGTGACCGGCGTCGTCCTCGACGTCCGTCTCCTCGACGTCGTCGCCGTCCGATGTCCCGTCCGAGAAGGATGGCGGAGGAGGCCAGTCGAGAGCGCATCCCCCCACGATAAGCAGGACCACGGGTGCTAGAAGACAGCGTGGCACGATGGAAATGCTACCCTTCCAGGGCAGCCCCTGCAAGCGGACAGGATGAAAGGGGTCTGACCCCATTCTTCCTTCAGACGAAGGCGTTCGTCATGATCTCGCCCAGGCCTCCGGCGCCGGGCACGATGTAGTGCTTCTCGTTGAGGCCGGACTCGCGGTCGGGGTGGGTTCCCGGGATGGTGGCGAGGACGTCGGGGTCGCTCATGCCCCGGTCGAGGCGGGTGGTGTAGATCACGAGGTCCGGAAGCTCGCGGCGCATGCGCCGGACGTACTCGGGCGTGACGATGAGGTGCATGGCGATGGTCTTCGATGGCCTGTCCGGCACCTCTTTCTCGTAGGTGCGGATCGTCTCGATCATCGATCCTCCGGTGGCGCCCATGGGATCGGGGATGATGAGGATCGCGTCCTCGAAGGGGCCTCCGACCTTGGAGTAGGTGACCGCGGCTCCGGTGACCTTCTGGTCCTGGTCCACCACGCGTCCCACGCCGAAGTAGTCGTGGCGCACCACGTTGCCGTCGAGCAGCTCGGTGAGCGCATCGAAGCACAGCTGGCCCGGCAGGATCCCGGCGCGGGCCATGGAGGCCACGACAACGGGCGTCTTCGGGTCGATGACGTCGCCGCTCCACACGCCTCGATCCGTGACCTCGATCATTCGGGTCTCGACGCTGGTGGGGGCCTTCGGAAACTCGCTGGCGGCGACCTCGTGCAACAGGCGGTGGTAGAGCAGGCGGATGAGGCCGTTGATGTGAGGCTGCCCGGTCGACCTGGAGCAGAGCCGGGCGAGGTGGGTGCGCGTCACGGGGTCGGAGAGGATGTGGACGTTCGGGCCGTAGCGGTGCTCGACCTCGTTGAGCGTGAACGGCGCGTTCGTGTGCTGGATGTCGGTCATGCGGGCCTCCGGCTCAGTCCGAGCGGCGCAGGTTGTAGACCGCCTTGCCCGTGGCGATGACTCGGTCCGGGTCCTCGGCGGAGAAGACCTTCATGTCGGTCACGACGACGCGGTTGCCGATGCGTGCGACGCGGCCCTCGCAGACCAGGGTCTCGAGGGGGGCGGGGCGCAGGTAGTCGACCCTCAGGTCCACCGTGGAGATCTTGTCGTCCGGCTCGATCTTGCTCCACACTGCCGCGCCTCCGGTGGTGTCGAGCAGGGTCGAGATGATGCCTCCGTGCATGGCGGGGCGGTAGGGGTCGCCGATGTGCTCGGGTCTGTAGGGCAGCTCCATGCGGGCGAAGCCGTCGGACTGCTCGGTGAGCTTGATGCCCAGGTGCTTGTTGAACGCGATCTTCTCTTCCCAGAATGTCCGGTCGTCGTCCATCAGACGAAGAAGACGAGTGTGACGATGACGAAGAGTGGGATGAGGAAGATGCCCGAGTAGAGCATGTATCCGAAGAACGAGGGCATGCGCACGCCGTTGACCTCGGCGATGGCCTTGACCATGAAGTTGGGGCCGTTGCCGATGTAGGTGTTGGCGCCCATGAACACGGCGGCCACGGAGATGGCCTTGAGGAAGGCCTCTCCCGGCTCGGCCAGGTGCGTGGTCTCCGTGCCCACCTCGATGAGCTGCAAGAGGTTGTTGGGATCGGTGTGGTTCAGGCCAGAGGCCGCGGCCGTGAACGTGAGGTACGTGGGTGCGTTGTCCAGGAACGAGGAGAGGATGCCCGTGGCCCAGAAGAACTGCCACGCCTTGTCGATGCCGAGCTTGTTCTGCGCGCCGAGGGAGTCGAGGATCCACAGCGCCGGGATCATGGTGATGAAGATGCCGATGAACAGCACGGCCACCTCGATGATGGGCTCCCACGAGAACGAGTTGTCCTTGCGGAGCTTCGGAGGCGTGACCTTCATGGCCGCGGCGGCGATGACGAGCATGAGCACGGACTGGAAGGTCTTCTCTATGGCGTCGATGGCCACGTGGCTGTGGATGTGGAACCAGGCCGAGATGAGCTTGTTCTGGGCGATGTACCCGGCCGTGAGGATCGTGGCGATGATGCCGCCGAGGAAGAGGAAGTTGTACGAGCCCTTGAGCCTGAGAGGCTTCTTCTCGTCGTCCGGCGGCTTGTGGCCTTGCTTGATCTCGCCGTTGTACTTGAACGTGTCGTAGATGTAGAAGACGACGAGCAGGATTCCCACCGCGAAGGCCCACTGGGGCGTGAGCTTGAAGGTCCACTCGAACGGTACGCGCTTGAGGAAGCCCAGGAACAGCGGCGGGTCGCCGAGCGGCGTGAGCTGTCCGCCGATGTTCGTGACGAGGAAGATGAAGAAGACGACGATGTGGACCGACGACTTGCGCCACTCGTTGGCCCTGAGCAGGGGCCGGATGAGGAGCATCCCGGCGCCGGTGGTGCCCATGAACGAGGCGAGGACGGAGCCGATGAGCAGGATCAGCGTGTTGACGACGGG
>JAFDER010000518.1 GCA_019310245.1 Deltaproteobacteria bacterium | reverse complement strand
GCCCGTGCTTCAGGCCGATCTCCGGCTCGACACGTTCACCCTCCTGCCCGCGCCCTGGGACGCGTATCCCAAGGAGGCACCGGCGGGAAAGAAGTACCGGGACGACTACCGCCTCGAGCGGCTCACGGGCGTCCTGAGGCCCATGAAGGGCCTGAAGATCACGGGAGGCGACTTCTACGCCCAGTTCGGAAACGGCATCGCCCTGTCCCTGCGCAAGGTGGACGAGCTGGGGCTTGAGACCGTGCTCAGGGGAGGCCGCATCGATGGCAAGTGGGGGCTGTTCTCCTTCACCATCCTCGGTGGCGTCACGAACGTCAACAACATCGACCAGAAGGACCAGTACTTCGCGGAAGATCCGCTCGATCGTCTCGTGGGAGTGCGTACCGGAGTCAAGACACCTGGCGGTCGGCTCAAGCTCGGCCTGCACGGCGTGTGGCTGCGTCCCGCCACCGAGGAGATCTCGAGCGAGAACACCTGGATCACAGGGGGCAACCTGGACGCGGTCCTGGTACCGGGCAAGCTCATGATGGGCTTCGAGGGGGACTTCGGGTGGTTTGACGGCGCGGATCGCCACCACGAGTACACGCGCACCGACGAGCACACGGGCTACGCGTTCTACCTCAACCTGCGCGCCAAGATGGGGCCCGTCTCCCTGCTGGTCGAGGGCAAGATCTATGACACCTTCAGCTTCCTGGGGTCCAAACGCTACGACACGGACCTTGTCGGCATCGCCTACAACCAGCCTCCCACGGCCGAGCGCATGGACCAGGAGGTGGACAACACCAGCACCGTGCTCGGTGGTCGGCTCAAGCTGGACTGGCGGATCCTGCCCACGCTCTCGGTGTATGGCAACTTCGGTGGCGGCGACTACGTCTCGCTTTCCGACATCATCCGCTACTCCGGGACCGGGCAGGTCGCCTATCACAAGTCCCAGTACCTGCACGCCTACGGCGGCCTGGATATGCGCTGGTCGCAGAACCGCTCCAGCTTCGCCATCTCGGGCGGGTACAGGAGCGAGCGGGAGCCCAAGGCCAGGGCCGATCTCGATCTGGGCTGGAAGCAGAACAAGTCACTGATCCACGGAGAGGCCAAGCTCAACCTGTTCCTTCACAAGGACTGGAACCTTCACGCCACCTTTCTGCACGAGCACCACACGAAGCTCGATCTCGGTGACGAGCTCGGCTACGAGTGGGGCACCCACATCCTTGGCTTCGACTGGGCGGGCGTACTGGACGTGTCCGGAGGCTTCGAGTACGACACCGACCCGATCACGGCGGACTGGTACGGGTTCGGCATGGTCAAGTGGTACATCCGCTCGAACCTCATCTGGGCCGTGTTCGCCGGAACGCAGCGGGGCGGCTTGAAGTGCGTGGGCGGGGTGTGCAAGATCGTTCCACCCTTCGCCGGTGTGAGGACGGAGCTGGTGTTCAGGTACTGACGTGGCAAGGCAGACGCGCATAGACAGGCTGCTCGAGCGCATGGAGCAGGCCGCCACCGACCTCGGCCTCGAGGTGCGCTACGAGAACATCGCCAAGCCCGGCTATGCGGGAGGCCTGTGCCGCGTGAAGGACACCTGGGTGGTCATCCTCAACAAGGGCGCGCCGACGGGCGAGCAGGTCGAGGCGCTGGCCTCGGCGCTCGCCACCCGCGACACCGAGGGCGTTTTCCTTCCCCCCGACGTGCGCGACCTGGTCGACCAGCACAAGAAGGAATGACTACTTGGGGAGGGTGATCACGGCTTCGGCCCACTCGCCTTCCTTCGATCGCATCGACACCTTCCCGCCGTGCTCCTCCATGATGCGCTTGACGAGGTACAGGCCGATGCCCGAGGAGCGAAGGGGGTTGTCCCCGCGGGCGTGGACGCGGGAGTACTTCTTGAACACGTCCTCCAGGTGGTCCACGGCGATGCCGATGCCCTCGTTGAAGAACGAGGCCGTGACCGAGGAGCCGGTCTCGGACAGATGGATCATGATGGGGCTGCCCTTGTAGCCGTACTTGATCGCGTTCGAGAGGATGTTCTGCACGGCCGTGCGCAGGAGCTCGCGGTCGGCCCAGACCTCGACGTCCTCCAGGCCATCCGGGTCCACGGTGATCTTCATCTCGCTGGCCTCGAGCTGTATAGAGAGGAACTCGGACGCCCAGTTCACCACGTCCTTGATGAACAGGGACGTGACGCAGTTCATGACGACGCCTCCGCCCTCGATGTGCGACAGGTGGAGGTAGGTGGAGATGAGCGATTCCATCCTGTTGGCGCCGCGCCACAGGTTAAGGGCGATGCGCTGGCCCTTGCGCGTGAGCCTCCCACCCGCGCCATCGACGAGAAGCTCGGAGTAGGCGCGGAGCATGGTCAGCGGGTTTTTCAGCTCGTGGGTCATGAAGTCGAGCAGATCCTGGTAGCGCCTGTTGCTCTCCGTGAGCAGGACGTTGCGTTCCTGGAGTTCCTTCTCGGCCTGGACCTGCCGCGTGATGTCCCTGATGATGTCGAGCGAGACCTCGGAGCCGGCCACCTTCCGGATCACCGAGGAGGTCGTCTGCAGGTGGATCACGCTCCCATCCTTGCGCACGCACCGGGCCGTGTACGTGGACGGAGAGTCGCCTCCGCTCAGCCGGAGCAGGTGCCTCTCGCGCACCATCTCAAGGTCCTCGGGGTGGATCACGTCCTCGAGGTAGAGCTCCTCGATCTCGTCCTCGCCGTAGCCCATCATCTCCGCAAACCTGTGGTTTGCCTGGAGGATCCTGCCCTCGGGGTCCGTGATGGTGATGCCGTCGTAGGCGTGATCCCACAGGATCG
>JAFDER010000517.1 GCA_019310245.1 Deltaproteobacteria bacterium | reverse complement strand
GTGGTTGCCGGACTCCAGGCTCAGGATCTTCGTGACCGTGGCCTCGGTGGGGGAGAAGGGGTCCTCGCGCTCGAAGACCACGGCGTCCTCGCGAATGCGGGCCACACGCCAGTAGATGTACACCTCCTCGCCGCTGTGCACCTTCCTGACGGTCTCACCCCGGCCCACGAAGTTCCCGCGGCGGATGATGTGCCCAAGGCCCGTGGGATCCACGACCATGGCCATGGGAGCCCCGGACTGCGTCCCGGCCCCCGAGATGATGGCGATGAGCTTCAGCTCGTCGATCTGGTACTCCGTCAGGAGGGCCTCCACCTGTGACTGGGACGAGGCCCCCTTCTTGTGCGTCAGCGGGACGATGAACGAGCGGAACGGATCGCGCCTGGTGGGCGATTCGATGAAGCTGTCCTCCGTGACCTTGTGCGCGATGAGCTCGTTGTCCGACATCTCGTCGGGCTGCTTCTGCTTGGCCGCGGCATAGAAGTCCGTCTGCTGCTTCTGCGCCTGGCTCATCGACTCGATCGAGGGCGCCCCCGGCCTGACGCGCACCACGGGCTCGCGCGGCGGAGCGACGGGCTCATCCTCACCGCACGCCGCGGCCGCGACGGCAACGAGGCTTGCAAGGATGAAGAGATGAACGGATCTCGGCATGGCATCACCCTCCCGCCGCTGGAGGAGCGGGCCGGTTCGGGCTCGTCTTCTCGAGGGCCCGGAACGTGGTTGCGGTCACCTTCGAGGTGATCTTGACGTCGGTGCCTTCCTCGCTGACGTTCGTGAACTCGATGTTCTCGATGTTGATGATCCGCTCGAGCTTCCCGATGGAGTAGAAGAACTTCGAGATCTGGTGGAAGCGTCCATGCAGAACCAGGCGGACCGGGATCTTTGCGTAGAAGCCCGCCCCCTGCTCGCTCCGCGGCTCGATCAGCTTGATGTCCAGGCCCGCGAGGCCCGCGAGATTGTCCAGATCGTTGAGGAAGGACGACATCTCCTGCTCGGGGGGCAGGATCCTGATCTGCTCGCGCTGGCGCTCCTTCTTGCGGTTGAGCTCCTCGACGTCCTGCATGTAGTTCTTCTTGCGCTCGAGCCAGTCCTTCTCCTCCCGGACGAGCCGGGTGAACGCCTGCCTCTCGTTCTCGAGCTGCTGGTTCTTGTCACGGTGCAGGACGAAGTAGTATCCGACGCCGATGAGGATCAGGAACAGGAACAGGATGAGGATCTTCTTCCCGACCGAGATCTTCTCGAGAAAGCTATGTGCTGCCATGCGGAAGGGGCTCCTTTCAGACCGTCACCGGTAGCGCACCTTCAACTTGATCTTCCAGCTCACGATGGGCACGGTCGACTTCTCCACCGACACCTCCTTCGTGTTGACGAGCGCCTCGGCGTAGAAGTAGTCCGAGAGCTTGAGCCTCCTGAGGAACTCCCCCACGTCCTCGTTGCTCATGGCCTTGCCCTCCATCTCGACCTGTCGATCCTCCTCCATGAAGTGGATGACCCACAGCCGTCGGCTATCCCACTCCGGGTTGAACCCGGCCGACGGGTCGCGCTTGAGCAGCTCCTGGTACTTCTCCTGGTGCAGCGACGGACCGGACCCGAGGCTGAGGACCGATGCAAGCTCCATGAGCATCTGCACGGGGCCCGTTCGGCCCGCGATGAGCTCCTGGATGATCTGCTCCCTCGCATCGATCTCCTCGAGCTCTGCCTTGATCTCCTCGTGATCCTTGATGTCCGACTTGATCGAGTCGATCTTCGCCTGCTTGATTCCGTTCGCTCGCTGCTGGTCCTCCACCTGGCCGCTCAGAGCGCTGTACAGAAAGTAGAGAACCGCCGCTTCGGCGATCAGCACGCACAGGAGGATGAGGATGTCGAGGCCACCCTTGCTCTTGCGCTTGACCGGCTTCCGGGGAAGTAGGTTGATCCTGATCATGCTCGGACCACCCTTCCATGAAGAAGCACCTTCATAGCTCCTTGCGCTCCTTCTTCTTCCGCGTGCTCAGACCGATGCTCACGACGGCCTGCGCCGTGAACGCCCTCAGCTTGGCCTCGTCGTACCGCGATGGATCGATCTGGACCTGGCGGAACGCGTCCAGGACCTGCACCTGCACTCCGCTACGCCTCGCGATCGAATCGCTGATGTAATGGCTGCTCGCGGCCCCGCCGGCCAGCAGGACGTAGGCCAGCGTCTGTCCCTCCACCGTCGCCAGGTAGAAGTCGATGGAGCGCTGGATTTCTGCAGCCAGGGAATCGCCGCTCTTCTCGAGGAGCTCGTTGACCTCGATGGGCACGACGTCGGCACTCGCCGGATGCCCGGCGCCGACCTTGTAGCTCTCGGCTTCCTCGTAGGTGATCCCGAGCTCCTTGCGGATCTCCTCCGTGATGGCCTGCCCACCGCTGGAGATGTCCCTGATGAACATGGTCACGCCGTCGCGAACGATGTTCAGGCGGGTCAGGCTGGCCCCGATGTCCACGAGGGCGACGGTTCCCCTGAGCTCGGCGCCGTAGCTGAGCTCGAACGCGTTCTGCATCGCGAACGCATCGATGTCGATGACCAGAGGCTTGAGGCCCGCCTGGCTGACGACGTCCACGTAGTCCGCGATCTCGTCCTTCTTCGCCGCCACCAGCAGCAGGTCCATCAGACCCTCCGTGGGCCTCCTCTGCAGCACCTGGTAGTCCAGCTCCACGTCGTTGATGTTGTAGGGGATGTACTGCTCGGCCTCCCAGCGCGCCTGCTCCTCGAGCTCATCGCCCTTCATGAGAGGCATCTCGATCTTCTTGATGATCACGCTGTGGCCCGAGATG
>JAFDER010000114.1 GCA_019310245.1 Deltaproteobacteria bacterium | reverse complement strand
GCAAGCTCACGGATCAGGTGGTCGACGCGGCGCGCCGAGATGGGGTCCAGCCCCGTTGTTGGCTCGTCGAACAGGACGTACTCAGGCTGCATGGTCAGGGTGCGCGCGATGGCCACCTGCTTGCGCAGGCCTTCGCCGAGCGAGGCCGGATCATGGTGGCCGAAGTCGCGCATGTGGACCATGTCCAGGTAGCGCCAGGCCTCGGTCCGTGCGGCCTTGAGCGAGAGCTTGCGGTGCTTCTGCAGCGGAAGGGCCACGTTGTCCAGGCAGTTCATGGAGTCGAAGAGCGTCGAGTGCTGGAACACCATGCCGCACTTCTTGCGGATCGGCGCCAGC
The DNA here is from genome assembly GCA_019310245.1 of Deltaproteobacteria bacterium. Taxonomy (GTDB): domain Bacteria; phylum Myxococcota_A; class Polyangia; order DRWM01; family DRWM01; genus JAFDER01. The sequence goes on along the minus strand of JAFDER010000114.1, from coordinate 8,799 downwards.
CTGCGCTCGTCCAGGCGCGAGATCTCGACGTCGTCCACCCAGATCTCGCCGGAGTTCGGGACGAGCAGGCCGATGAGATGCTTGATGAGCACGCTCTTTCCCACGCCGCTCTGGCCGATGACGAAGAACACCTCTCCCGTGCCGATGACCACGGAGACATCGTCGAGGACCACCTTGGGTCCGAAGCTCTTGACGATGTTCTCGAATCGAATCACCCGTCCCTCCGTCACGCGTAGAAGATGAAGTAGGCGCTCGTCGAGATGATCGCGTCGAGCAGGATGATGGCGATCGCCGAGTTGACGACGGCGCGGGTCGTGGCCCAGCCGACTCCCTCGGATCCGCCGAACGTGCTCAGGCCGCAGTATCCGCTCACCACGGGGATGGCCGCGCAGTAGGTGACGCTTTTCGTCAGCCCGATCAGCACCTCGTGCCAGTCCACGTACGTGAAGTTGAGGAAGATGCGGGGGTTGACGTCGAAGTACAGATAGGCGGCGAGCATGCCGAACAGCACCATGACCAGCGCCGTGTAGATCAGGATCGCCGTGCCCGTGATCGCGCAGGCGATGAACCTCGGCGAGACGAGGTACTCGACGGGATCGGTGCCGTTCATCCTCATGGCGTCCACCTGGTCGGTGACCACCATGGATCCGATCTCCGCTGCGATGCCGGAGCCCACCCGGGTCGCGAGCACGACCGCGCCGACCGAGGCCGCGAGCTCGCGGATGGTGAACTCGATGTACGCGGCTCCGACGAGCTGCAGGTCGCCGGTGATCTCGTTGAGCTGGAAGGCGGCCTGGTGGACGAAGAGCATCCCCACGAAGCCCATGGTCACGGTCATGAAGAAGAGGCTCCGGTTGCCGATCTCCAGCCCGTACTTCCACACGTCGCCCTTCTCGCGCTTGCCGCGGAAGGTGTAGTAGAGCGTGCGCATGAAAACGGACCACAGGTAGAGTCCCGCCCGGCCCATGTCCAGGATCCCGGCACCGAGCATGCGCGGAGGCTCGAGCCACCAGGGCACGCCGCTCACGCTTCCCGTGGGATCCGGTCCCGGGGGAGGCTGGCTTCCCTGTATGTCCGATGTCCGTGCCAAGGCTCTGCCTCTCCTATCCGATGATGAACGTCAGGATGTAGTCGCTCATGAAGATGCCCACCGCGCTCGTCACGACGGACGCGTTCACGGCCTTTCCGACCCCGGGGGCGCCCCCCGTCACGTTCAGGCCGTAGAAGGAGCTCGACATGGCGATGATGAGGCCGAAGACCACGCTCTTCTCGAGGCCCAGCCACATGTCCGAGAGCTTCGTCAGGTCGTGGACTCCCTTCCAGAACACGTACATGTCGATGTTCAGCATCAGGTCGGCCATGATGGCGGCCCCGACCATCGCCACGGTGTTGCCCATGATGGTCAGGATGAAGCACATGATCACCATCGCGATGACCCTGGGCACGATGAGGTACGAGATGGGATCGATGCTCAGCGCCCTCAGGCCGTCCACCTGCTCCGTGATCACCATGGTGGCCAGGTCCGCCGTGTTGTTGGCGCCCACGCGGCCCGAGAACATGAGGGCCACGAAGATGGGCCCCAGCTCCCTGAGGACGATGTACGCCGCTCCCCACCCCACGAGCGAGTAGGCGCCCAGCTCCTGCACGAGGATCGTGGCCTGCACCACCATGGTGACGCCCACGAAGAAGCTCGAGAAGGCGACCACGAGGACGGACCTGTTGCCCATGGCGTAGAGGTGGCGCTTGAGCTCCCTCATGTCGATCTTGGGCGGGAAGAACCGGCGCGCGATCGCCAGGGCCAGCAGCACGATGCCTCCCGTCTGGAACGAGACGTCGGAGAACTTCCTCCCGACCCCCCTGATGGGTGCGAGGGCTATGGAGAGAAGGCGGCTCATGCCGACCTCCACTCGCCCCGGAGGAAGCCTCCGACGAACGGATCGGCGGCGTCGTAGGCGTCGCGCAGGGGGCCGTGGTAGTGCATGACCCCGCGATCCATGATCGCGATCCGGTCCGCGTACTTGACGAGGCTGTCCACGTCCGAGCTGATCGCGAGCACCGTGGCGCCCGTGGTCTCCTGCTCCTCCCGCAGGATCTCGAAGATCCTGGAGGCGGTCACGGGGTCGAGGCCGGCGGTGGGGTCGTCGTAGATGATCAGCGGCTGGCGGACGATGGTGGCCCGCGCGATGCCGACGCGCTTTTTCTGGCCTCCGCTCAGCGAGGCCGGATCGCGCTCCGAGAACCCGCCGAGTCCGACGCGGGCGAGGCGCTCCTCGACGTTCTCGCGGATCTCGTCCTCATTCATGTTCGTGAGTCTGCGCAGCGGGAAGGCCACGTTCTCGCCGACCGTCATGTAGTCGAACAGGGCGTTTCCCTGGAACAGCATCCCGATCTTCGAGCGGACCCTTTGCAGCTCGACCTGTCCGAGGCCGCCGATGTCCACGCCCAGGACGCTGACGCTTCCACGCTCCGGGACGATGAGCCCCGCCGCGATGCGCACGAGGACGCTCTTGCCCGCAGCCCCGGGACCGACCAGGCCGTGGAAGCAGCCCTCCGGCACCTCGAAGGTGACGGAGTCGAGCGCCAGCCTGGCCCCGAAGCGCTTGGCCACGCCCTGCATCGAGATGACCGCGCCCATGGCGTTGTCTTAGCAGATGGAGGGACCTCAAATCCACAAGGTCGCGCCCTCTCCCCATTGATAAATCACGTGCAGGCGGTTAAAATTACAGGCTTAATAAAAATTGCTTCTTTGGAACGAGGCCCCATGGCTAATAATGACAGACTCGGAGAGCTTCTTGTCCGCGAGAAGCTGATCTCACTGACGCAGCTTCGCGGTGCACAGAACGAGCAGACGCGCGACGGAGGGACGCTGGGGCTGGCGCTCGCGAAGCAGGGCATCCTGTCCGAGGAGGAGCTGACCAAGTTCCTCAGCCAGCAGTACAAGGTCCCAGCCGTCGATCTGAGCGAGTACGACATCGACGACGAGGTCGTGAAGCTGATCGAGAAGTCCGTGGCCCTGAAGCACACGGTGCTGCCCATCGCGCGCGTGGGGTCCTCGCTCATCCTCGCCATGATGGACCCCTCGAACCTGCACGCCATCGACGACATCAAGTTCATGACGGGCTACAACGTGGAGCCCGTGGTGGCGAGCGAGGCGGCGATCCTCGCCGCGGTCGAGCGCTACTACGAGGACCGGCTCGACTACACCGACGTCCTCGACGAGATGGGCCTCGACGAGGACATGATCGAGCTCGGCGGCGGCGAGGAGGAGGTCGACGTCACCGACCTCGAGCGGATGAGCGCCGACGCGCCCATCGTCAAGCTCGTCAACATGATCATCTTCAACGCGATCAAGAAGAGCGCCAGCGACATCCACGTTGAGCCGTACGAGAAGTTCGTCCGGGTGCGCTACAGGCTCGATGGCGTGCTCGTCGAGGAGATGCAGCCGCCCCTGCGGATGAAGAACGCGATCATCTCGCGAATCAAGATCATGGCCAGCCTGGACATCGCCGAGAGGCGGCTCCCGCAGGATGGACGCATCAAGCTCCGGATCGGCAAGGAGCGGGAGATGGACTTCCGCGTCTCCGTCCTGCCGACGCTCTTCGGCGAGAAGGTGGTCCTCCGGATCCTGGACAAGAGCTCGCTGCAGCTCGACATGACGAAGCTGGGATTCGAGGTGGAGCCCCTCGAGGTGTTCCGGGAGGCGATCTACCAGCCGTACGGCATGGTCCTGGTCACGGGGCCCACCGGGAGCGGGAAGACCACGACGCTCTACAGCGCGCTCACCGAGCTGAACAAGATCTCGCACAACATCTCCACGGCAGAGGATCCCGTCGAGTACAACCTGCCCGGCATCAACCAGGTGCAGATGCACGACGATATCGGCATGAACTTCGCGGCCGCCCTGCGCGCGTTCCTGAGGCAGGATCCGGACATCATCATGGTCGGCGAGATCCGCGACTACGAGACGGCGGAGATCGCGGTCAAGGCGGCCCTGACGGGCCACCTCGTCCTGAGCACCCTGCACACCAACGACGCGCCGAGCACCATCACGAGGCTGCTCAACATGGGCGTCGAGCCGTTCCTCGTGACGGCCTCGACGAACCTGGTGCTGGCGCAGCGCCTCCTCAGGAAGCTGTGCGACTGCAAGAAGCCCGAGGAGATCTCCAAGAAGGCGGCGCTGGCGGCGGGCTTCTCCGAGACCGAGTTCGGCAACCTCAAGCCCATGGGAGTTGCCGGCTGCCGCAACTGCAACAACACGGGCTTCAGGGGGCGCATCGCGCTCTACGAGGTCATGGAGTTCGGCGATGACCTCAAGGAGATGGTGCTCCAGGGGGCGAGCGCCGCTGAGCTCAAGGCCGAGGCCATGCGCCGCGGCATGCGCTCCCTGAGGCGCTCGGGGCTGAACAAGGTCATCGAAGGCGTCACGTCCATCGACGAGGTGATGCGCGTCACGGCGGGCGACTAGTACAAGGCGGACGGCACATGGCAGGACAAGCACGCTCCACTCCCAATCTCCACCAGCTCCTCAAGACGATGATCGAGAAGGGCGCCTCGGACCTCCACGTCACCACCGGCACGCCCCCGCAGCTGAGGATCGACGGCTCGCTCGTGCCGCTCAAGCTGCAGCCCCTCATGCCGCAGGAGACGAAGCAGCTGTGCTACTCGATCCTCACCGAGGACCAGAAGGTCCGCTTCGAGAAGAACAACGAGCTCGACCTGAGCTTCGGCGTGCGGGGCCTGAGCCGGTTCCGCGCCAACGTGTTCATGCAGCGGGGGGCCGTGGCCGGGGCGTTCCGTGCCATCCCGTTCAAGATCCTCACGTTCGATGAGCTGGGGCTGCCTCCCATCGTCAACGAGCTGGCCAGCAGGCCGAGGGGGCTCGTCCTCGTGTGCGGCCCGACCGGGGCGGGAAAGAGCACCACGCTGGCGTCGATCATCGACAAGATCAACGGCGAGAAGCGGTTCCACATCATCACGGTCGAGGATCCGATCGAGTACCTGCACCCCAACAAGCTGTGCATCGTCAACCAGCGCGAGGTCGGAGCGGACACGATGAGCTTCACGGCCGCGCTCAAGTACATCCTGCGCCAGGATCCGGACGTCGCGCTCATCGGCGAGATGCGCGACCTCGAGACGATCCAGGCCGCGCTGACCATCTCCGAGACCGGCCACCTCGTGTTCGCCACCCTGCACACGAACTCGGCGGCCCAGACCGTCAACCGCATCATCGACGTGTTCCCCACGCACCAGCAGACACAGGTCCGCGCCCAGCTCAGCTTCGTGCTCGAGGGCGTGATCGTCCAGCAGCTCCTGCCGCGGGCCGACGGGCCGGGCCGCGCGCTCGCCCTCGAGATCATGGTGCCCACGCCCGCGATCCGCACGCTGATCCGCGACGACAAGGTCCATCAGATCCACTCGCAGATGCAGATGGGGCAGGAGAAGTACCACATGATGACCTTCAACCAGAGCCTGTTCAATCTGGTCGGGCGCAGCCTGATCTCGAAGGAGGAGGCCTTCGGTCGGTCCTCCGACACCGAGGAGCTGGCCATGATGTTCAAGGACGCGGCCGGCGACGATCCCCGTGCCAGGGGAAGGATCAAGAGATAGCAACCGGGAGGCGGCGATGGCCAGGATACCGCTTGCACGACCCAGCCTCGGCAGCGAGGAGGTCGAGGCCGTCTCGGCGGTCCTCGATTCCGGCAGGCTCGTCAGCGGACCCCGCGTCGAGGCCTTCGAGAAGGCCGTTCGCGAGAAGGTGGGCGCTCCCCACGCCGTGGCCTTCCACAGCGGCACGGCCGCGCTCTGGGCGACGCTCAGGTGCCTGGACGTCGGGCCCGGCGACGAGGTGATCGTCCCGGCCCTCACGTTCCCGGCCACGGCGGAGGCCGTGATCTTCAACGGTGCCGTGCCCGTTCCCGCCGACGTGGATCCGGACTCGTTCAACCTGGATCACCGGGACGTGGCGCTGCGCATGACGGGCCGGACGAAGGCCGTCATCGCGGTGGACCAGTTCGGCGTTCCCGCCGACTACCCGTCCATCGAGTCCGTTCTCGAGAGGCACCCGGACGTCACGCTCGTCGAGGACGGTGCCTGCTCGCTCGGCTCGTCGCTCGACTCGAGGCCGTGCGGCACCTTCGGCGAGGCGGCCATCCTGAGCTTCCACCCGCGCAAGATCGTGACCACCGGCGAGGGAGGCATGGTGCTCACGGACCACGACGGGCTCGCCGGGAGCCTCCGGTCGCTCCGGTCGCATGGACAGGATGCGAGCGGCGCGTTCAGCCTGCCCGGCCTCAACCTCAGGATGGGCGAGATGGAGGGCGCGCTCGGACAGGTGCAGATGGGCCGGCTCGACGACCTGATCGGCCGGCGCCGCGCGCTCGCCGAGGTCTACGAGAGGCACCTGCCCGGAGGCGTGACGCTGCAGAAGATCGCTCCCACGGCGGATGTCAACTGGCAGACCCTGGCAGCCCTCCTGCCCGCGGGAACGGGTGTGCGCGCGAGGGACGCGTTCCTGGAGGCCATGCGCTCGCGCTCCATCGAGGTCGGGATCGCGAGCTTCGCCCTGCCGGCGCTGCCGGCGTACAGGGACTTCTCCCGCGACCCCGCCGAGTACCCGGGCGCCATGCGCGTGCACGAATCGGGGATCGCCCTTCCGCTGTTTCCCGACATGCGGGTCGAGGACGTGGAGGAGGTTGCGGCGGCGGTTCGCGAGGTCCTCGAGAATGGGGGGGACGGGTCGTGAGCGAGAAGATCGTCGTCGTCAAGGACCTTGCGAAGACCTTCCGCCTGGGTTTCTTCATGAAGCGGATCGAGGCCGTGCGCAACGTGGCATTCGACGTGGGGAAGTCGGAGATCTTCGGACTGCTCGGCCCCAACGGCGCCGGCAAGACGACCACGCTCAAGATCATGATGAGCCTGATCCGGCCGACGAGGGGCTCCATCCACATGTTCGGACTGAAGGTCCCCGATCGATCCATCTACCACCGCGCCGGCTTCCTGCCGGAGAACCCGTACTTCTACGAGTACCTCGACCCCCTCGAGTTCCTCAGCTTCGCCGGTTCGCTCTTCGGCATCGAGAGGAAGGTGCGCATGAAGAGGGCCGGTGAGCTCCTCGAGCGCGTCGGCCTGGCCGATGCGCGCAGGCACCCTCTGCGCAAGTTCTCGAAGGGGATGCTCCAGCGCCTCGGCATCGCCCAGGCCCTGATCAACGAACCGGAGCTGCTCGTGCTCGACGAGCCGATGAGCGGGCTCGACCCCATCGGCCGGCGCGATGTCAGGAACCTCATCCTCGAGCTGCGCGATGCGGGGACCACGATCCTCTTCTCCTCCCACATCCTCTCGGACGTGGAGATGATCTGCGACAGGGTGGCCATCATCAACAAGGGCAAGGTCACCACGGTCGGCCTGCTCGCCGACCTCCTGCGCCCCGAGGTGCGGCGCACGGTCATCGAGGCCGAGGGCATCGGCGACGAAGACCTGGGCTCGCTCGAGAGGCTCTGCCAGAAGGTGTTGCGCGCCGGGTCCATGGTGCAGCTCGAGATCGAGGGCGACACGCAGGTGGACGAGGTCATCGGCCGCTTGCGGGATTTCGGCGGGCGCGTCGTGTCGGTCGTGCCTCACCGCGAGACGCTCGAGGACATCTTCGTGCGAGACGCCCTCCAGTCCGACTGACGGTGTCAGCGGATGAAGGCGAGCCACTCCACCAGCTGGGATCCGTCGACCGAGGCGACGAGACCCATGGTCGAGCCGCTCCAGACGATCCAGCCCACCATGGCGAGCCACGCGAGTCCCTGGACCATGCGCACGCGGTTCCAGTAGCCGTCCTCGTGCCCCTTCTCGAAGGGCAGCAGCGGAGCCACGAGGAGCGCCAGCCCGACCCAGCAGTTGACGACGAGGATGGCGTAGGCCGCGCTCAGAACCATGAGCAGGCGCTCGAGAACCAGGGTCCTCTCGATCCCGAGCAGGACGGCCGTGGTGCGGGTCCCGGTCGCAGTGTCCTCGTCGTGGTCCCGCATCACCTGGATGGTCTCGAAGCAGGCGGAGAACAGCGCGAGCTGCGCCACGAGGCACCAGCCGAGGAGGCTGTCCAGCGGGAACGCCACCATGGGCATTGCCGCGCCCCATACCGCCATGGCCGCCACGTCCGCGATGGGCACGTGCTTGAGCCGCGCCGAGTAGAGCCAGCAGATCCCCGCGCCGGCGACGAGGGCCACGATGAGCCCCCGGCTCCAGAGTGCCCCCACGGCCGCGAGCATCGCGGCCAGCACGATCTGCAGGACGAGGGCCGCTCTCATGTGGTCCTTGAGGAACCTGGCCTTCTCGTGGTCCTTGTTGGGTGACTGCAGATCCTCGTCCACGTCGCAGTAGTCGTTCGTGAGGTAGGCGAGCAGGTTGAGGAGGATCCCGAAGCCCAGCCGGGCCGCGATCTCGTCCCATGAAAGGTGAAGCGCCACCATGACGGTGGCCGCGGCCGCCAGGTTCGCCATCTCGCGCTTGCGGATGCGGTACAGGGCGACGTCCGCCAGGATCTTGAGAGCTGCGCCCAAAGCAGGGTGACGATATCACCCCGGTTCTCTAACCTCCAGTGCTCTCCTTCGGTGCGGTCACCTCGCTCCACTTCACCTTGGCGGTGAACTGCATGATGACGAAGAGCGTGGGGATCGAGAACACGGTCACGATGAGCCCCGTGTATCCCTTGATGAAGTGGGTGTAGGAGAACAGCACGAGGTACATGAGCTGGAGCACGCCCGTCTCCAGGAGGGCGAATCGCCAACCCGCCACGACGCGGATGTACGAGAT
>JAFDER010000516.1 GCA_019310245.1 Deltaproteobacteria bacterium | reverse complement strand
CTCCGAGGATCGTCAACCGCGCCGAGTCGATCGGCAAGTAGGGGCCGTCTGGCCCGCAGGGATGGGAGATGCTATCATGATGAGAGAAGGAGAGAAGAAGATGAAGGCCCTCGAGCGATTTCTCGTCGTCCTCGTCCTCGCGGCCGTCTTCTCGGGCTGCACGGACGACCGGCAGAGCTTCTTCGTCCGGGACATCAAGATCCCGAGCGATGAGGACTGCATCGTGCAGTCCGACAGGAACACGCCCTACAGGCCCTACGGCAGGATGGACCTGGCATTCGGCGGGAGCTTCTTCATCCATCCCCTCGTCGAGAACGCGATGACGAGCAGCGAGAAGCTCAACCCGGTCACGGCGGAGTCGAACCGCATCACGATCACCGGCGCGGAGGTCAGCCTCGAGTTCGAGGACGGAACGCCCATCACCGCCGAGCCCTTCTTCGTGGCGACCTCGGCGATCGTCGAGCCGGGCGGCGTGGTGGCAACGAGCTTCGAGGGCATCCCGTCCGGCTACCTGGGGCTGGCGGACGCCTGGCAGGTCGTCTACATCCGGTTCAGGATCCTCGGGATCACGGGAGGCGGCAAGGAGGTGGACACGCCGCGCTTCACCTTCCCCGTGCTCACCTGCGACGGCTGTCTGATCTACTTCCCGCCCGAGGCCTACGACTCCGAGCGCGGCTGCTACGACTGCTGCGACATCGGCGGCGGCGGTGACATGACTGTTCCGTGCAACTACGGCCAGGACGACTGGGTGGACTGCCGGCTGTGCGCCGAAGCGCTCGACACACAGTGCGTGGATCCCGACTGCCCCTGTTGATTCTCGCTCGACCCTCCCTGCTTTACATCGATCCCTTTCTCTGCTAATGATCATCAATTCTGATGCAGGCGAAAAGCATACTATTTCAGCCCACTTGCCGGAGGTAGGGGAGAGATGGACGCCCCTTCGCTCATGTTCGAGGAAGAGTTCGAGGAGATCCAGCGCGTCTGCGACAAGCTCTACAGTGATGCCAACGGCAAGGTCGTCTTCATCGTGGATAAAAACGGCCAGCCCATCGCGGCGGCCGGGGAGCTCGAGGACCTGGACCTCACCTCGCTCGCCACGCTCACGGCCGGGAACATCGCGGCCACGGGCGGGATGGCGAGCCTCCTCGAGGAGAGCGAGTTCTCGACGCAGTTCCACGAGGGCGAGAACACCAACATCCACATCCAGATCATCGGGCAAAGGGTCATCCTGGTCGTGATCTTCGACCAGAGGAGCTCTCTGGGACTCGTGCGACTCAGGGTTCGCAAGACGAGCGTGGAACTCACCGGGATCTTCGATCGTCTGGTCTCGAAGGCCGAGTCACCTGGCGTGAAATCGCCTCTTGACGAGATCACCGACGAGGACATCGAGAACCTGTTTAACGATTGAGACGGCTGTAGCGCATGTCTTTCATCAACATTGCGAGCCGCGAGATCAACTGCAAAATCGTGTATTACGGTCCCGGGCTGTGCGGCAAGACGACGAACCTGCAGTACATCTACGGCCACACGAATCCCGACGCCAAGGGCAAGATGATCTCCCTGGCGACGGAGACGGACCGCACGCTGTTCTTCGACTTTCTGCCGCTCAGCCTCGGCGAGATCCGCGGCTTCAAGACGCGCTTCCACCTCTACACCGTTCCCGGCCAGGTCTTCTACAACGCCAGCAGGAAGCTCATCCTCAAGGGCGTCGACGGCGTGGTGTTCGTGGTCGACTCGCAGATCGACCGGCTCGAGGCGAACATCGAGAGCGTCGAGAATCTCAAGGAGAACCTCAACGAGCAGGGCTACGATCTCGATCGCATTCCCTACATCATCCAGTACAACAAGCGTGACCTGACGCACCTGGCCAGCATTGAAGAGCTCCACGAGCTGCTCAACCACCGCTCCGTGCCGGAATTCGAGGCCGTCGCCACGATGGGCATCGGCGTGTTCGAGACGCTCAAGGCCATCGCCAAGCTCGTCTTCCTCGAGCTGAAGAAGTCACACCGCTGATCTGCCTTGGAGCCTGACGACCGCATCCACGACGCCTGGAGTGCCTGCCTGCCGTGGGTGGCGCTGCGCGACGGACGGAGCTCCGAGATCTTCGTTCTCGACGTCCCCGAGGATTCCATCGAGCGCCTCCTCGAGGCGGTCCGGGAGCGCGCCTCGATCGTGGCGGTCCTGGGCAGGGACGGGATGGAGTCCTTCGCGGGCTACCAGTGGATGGACAGCGACGACGACGACCTCATCATGTCCACGTTCTTCATCGCGGTGCTCGGCACGTCTCGGCTCCAGCACTTCCTCGCGCCCTCGCGTCCCAGGGCGCCTGGCCCCTGGGTGTCGGTGAGCCGTGGGCCCCTGGACCTCGAGATCGCCTTCTGGCCCGATGAGGTGTTCCACGAGGGGTCCTCTCCCGAGCTCGAGGAGCGCACCTTTGCCGCGGTCCTCGGTTACGCTCTCGGCCTGCGCGATGCGGCCGGCGGCTCGACGGTCGTCGTGACGCACGACTGCGACGAGAATCCCCGGCGGCTCGTCTCGCAGGGTGCAAAGCGCGCGTACGTGGCTTTTCCGGCCTGAGTCTACTTGCGGGGGCGCTTCTTCTGGCGCCTTGCCACGAAGAACTTCTGGTCCACCCACACGGCGATCGGTGCTGCGATGTAGATGGACGAGTAGGTTCCGATGAGGATGCCGATGGTCAGGGCGATCGCGAAGTTCTGGATGGTGCCCCGCGCCAGGATCAGGATGGGCAGGATCGCCATGAACGTGGTCAGCGACGTCATGACCGTGCGGGACAGGGTC
>JAFDER010000515.1 GCA_019310245.1 Deltaproteobacteria bacterium | reverse complement strand
GCCCCGGCTTCGCCGAGGTCGAGCCCGACCACGTCATCCTGCTCACCGACCGTTGCGAGACGGCCTCGTCCATCGACCTCGACGACGCCCGCAAGGAGTTCGAGGAGCTCGACGTCAGGTACAAGGGCTTCACCGGCGACACCACCTCGACCGAGTTCGAGAAGCTCGAGCGCGAGTACCAGTGGGCCGAATCCGCCCTCGAGGCCGCCAGGCGCGTCAACAAGTAGCCCCTCCCTAATTGGGGACAGGCTCCCTATCTGCAGCCCCGCCGATTCATTGATGAAACAGGCACAACCGCAGACATTTGCCATTCATTCCTGTTCAGGATGAACGCCAGAGGAACTTGGCGATCGCGGTGACGATCTTCTCCTGGAACGAGCGGAAGACCGCCACGCGGCCCGGTGCCTTGTTGACGACGATGGAGAAGCAGACGGCCGAGCCCCGTGGCGAGGTGGGCCACGAACTCCGGCCGGATCTCGGGCACGAGGTAGGCATGGCGCAGGACCGTCGTGAGATGCGACGGGGCGACCATGTTGGCGCTGTAGAGGCCGGAGCCGTTGCGGTAGGTGAGCTGGGTGGGATCGATGCCCGCCCTGGCGAGGACCTCCTGGACGGCCTCGATGCCCTTGTCCGCCGTTCCCGGCTTGCCCTTGGCCTCGGCGCCGATGACCTTGAGCAGCTGCTCGGCGTAGAAGTTGTCCGAGTTCTTTCCCACGCGCAGGAGCAGGGCGCCGAGCGGCAGGGACGTGTGGCTCGCCAGCATCCGGGTCCCCGCGTTCATCTTGCCCACGGCCACGTCTCCCGACGTGATGCCGGCCTGAGCGAGGATCTGCTTGAGCGTGTAGCCTGCCGCCCGGGCGGGGTCCTCGACCCGCTTCCTGTACGATCTGGTCGACGTGATCGAGACCACGGGTCCCCAGACGCGCATGAGCGGCGAGCCGTCCTTCTTCTTCGTGGCATAGATGCGCACGTTGCTCGTGCCGTCGGCCACGGTCATGGTCTCGTTGCGAAGCTCGACGAGGCCGGCGGGGAAGACGTTCACGCGGGCCTGCGTTCCGGGATAGGGGCCCGGGCTCACCGAGACGTTCATGGTGTTCGCGTTCAGGCTCACCGCACCCACGGGCGCGCGGAAGGGCGAGTCCGCGTCGGACTTGGGGAACTTGTCGAAGGCGTAGGGCAGCCGCACGTCGTCGAAGAACGTGTCGTCCACGATGATCGGCCCGGAGATCTTCGTCACGCCGCGGGTCTTGAGGGCCTCCACCATGGTGACGAGATCGTCCGTCTCGAGGCTCGGGTCGCCGTAGCCCTTCATTGCCAGCTGCGAGAGGACGGCTCCGGAGCCCGAGTCGCCGTAGAGCGCCGTCTCGAACGTGAACTCGGGCTTGAGGATCTCGAGGGCGGCAAAGGCAGTGATGATCTTCACGTTCGAGGCCGGGTTGAGCGGCACGTCCGGGTGCATCGAGTAGATCCTGCGGCCCGATGCGATCTCCACGACGTCGATGCCCAGGACAACGTCGCCGATGGTCTGTTCCTTGATCACCATCTTGATGGCGGAGACGAGGGGGGCGTACTCGGCGCCGAAGGCGTCGTCCTCGCTGGGACCGGGCGAGGAGGCCGAGAGGATGAGCAGGAGCGCGGCCAGCGCCGCGAGCGCCCTGCTCAAAACCGGAACCGCTGTCTCATCTTTGCTATGCATGGCTCGATGGCCCGGGTACCTGCGCTTCTGGTGCTTTTTCTACCGGCGGGGTGTCATTGTAGCCACAAGGCGGGTCCCGGGGAAGGGGGGAGGCGATCGTCGTGTTCCTCGAGAGCGAGGTGGGCAGCCTGGCTTGCCATCCAATGAACCTTGCTGTACAGTATCACTATTGGTGATTAGTAGGGTAAAACGCCAGTTGTAACGGTGATTGGTAGACATGGAGACTGGGATACGTCAGCGGCTCCTGGCACTCAATCCGTGGATGATCCAGGCGGACAGGTACGGGCAGGAGGTCGAGAGGAGGCTTCCCCGGACCTTCATCCCGAGGAACCTGGACATCTCCGACTTCCACGACACCACACGAGCCAAGCTCGTGGTTGGCCCGCGGCAGGCGGGCAAGTCCACGCTCGTGTGGTCCAGTCTGCGGGACAGGGATCCTCGCACGGTGCTGTTTCTCAACGCGGAGGAGACCCTGGTCAGGCGCTGGTGCACGAGCGCGAGCGCCATGGTCCGCGGGCTGGAAGAGGAGCTGCCGTCCGTCCGTACGCTGTTCATCGACGAGGCCCAGCATCTCGACGAGGCGGGCCTCGTCGTCAAGGGGCTGGTGGATGCCCGCAGGGATCTGGACATCATCGTGACCGGCTCCTCGTCCTTCCACCTGATGGCTCGCACGCGCGAGAGCCTCGCGGGCCGCGCCATCAGGCGCGTGCTCCTGCCCCTGTCGATCGGCGAGATCGTGTCGCACCGGGCTCCCGCCACGCCGGCCGCACGGCGCGAGCTCGCGATCGAGACGTCGAGGAAGCTGATGGTCCAGGGCGGCTACCCCGGCGTGTGGACATCCTCGTCTCCGGCCAGGCTGCTGTCGGATCTCATGGAGGCGTACGTGTACAGGGACGCCTCGGACTTGTTCCGGATCCGCAGGCCGGACGCGTTCCGCCGCCTGCTCCAGCTCGCCGCGGGTCAGGTGGGCCAGATGGTCAACCTCTCCGAGTGGGCCTCCATCCTGGGGGTGTCGGCTTCGACCGTGCGCCAGTACCTCGAGATCCTCGAGGAGACATGGGTGGTGAGGCTGCTACCCGCGTTCGCGGGAGGCCGACGCGCCGAGATCACCTCGGCCGCCCGCGTCCACTTCTACGACCCGGGCCTGCGAAACGCCGTGCTGGGCGCGTTCGACGATCCGGCGACGCGACCCGACCGTGGCCCCCTGCTCGAGGCGCTCTCGTTCTCCGAGATCGTCAAGGTGCTCCCCACGTCCTGGTCCCTTCACTACTGGCGTTCCAAGGGCGGGGCCGAGATGGACTTCGTGCTCGCGCACGGACGCCGCATCGTCGCCATCGAGGTCAAGTCACGGCCCCGAACGACCCGCTCCTCTCGCTCCTTCATCGAGGCGTACGAGCCCGAGCACCTCCTGCTCGTCACCTCCGACGATCTTTCTTCCACCCCGGCCGCCCTCGGCAACACCCGCATCCTCACGGTGCCGGTCACGGACCTGGCCACGACCCTCGCGTCGGTCCTCTGAACCGCCGCCAGGGCCGCGAGCGCCCT
>JAFDER010000514.1 GCA_019310245.1 Deltaproteobacteria bacterium | reverse complement strand
GACAGGCACCCTACCTCCAACCCACTGATACCATTACCCTTTCAGACACAACCGCGAACACTTGCCATTCATTTCTACTGGGTGGTTCGCTTGCGTGCTAATCAAACAGGGATGACGTACCCGAGGCAAATGACCATGCATCACTGGATCGTCGCATCTGCATCGCTGCTGGCCCTATCGGGCTGCTACTCGACGAGCATCCACGGAGACGCGGGGGCCGATCCGCGGCCCGACGGCACGGACGTGTCGGTGGACACGAGCGTCGAGCCGGCATCCGATCCCGTGGACGCCCACGAGGTGCCGGCAGACATCCTGCCCGATGGCACGGAGACCTGCCCGCCGGCCGGCGACGGCGTGTGGCTCACCTGGTCGCTCGACGGCCTGGAGTACGATGAGGGGCGCGAGATCGACATCCCGTGCACGGTCACCTCCGTGGCGGGCGAGGACGTGGGCCACACGATCATCGACATGACCTGCGGCACGGGCGGCCGGATGGAGCGGCACGTCATCGAGATCTTCTCGAACCCCCACCCGTGGATCGAGCACATCACGGGCACGGAGGTGATGCTGAACTACGTCTCCACGCCCTGGGAGTGGCAGGACCGGTGGTTCTCGCTGCGCTACTACGGAGGCGAGATCATCATCGCCGGCACTACGGCGAGCGCGCTCGCACCGCCGGGCCGGACCGTGGACGAGTGGTACTACCCGCTGAGCGTGCAGTTCGTCACGGGACTTTGCCCGCAGGTGGACCTCGAGTGCGGGCTGTCCGAGCGCGCGGCGCTGGACGTGGAGTTCTGGGACGACCGCAAGCTCGTCTTCGACAGCACATCCACGATCCTGGGCGGCGTGGCAGCGGCAAGCGTGACCGTGGACACGGCCTGGTTCTACGAGACCATGGAGTGCATGGACTTCCCGTACACGTACATGAACGCGCTCTTCGTCCTGCTGCTGGAGGGATAGGGGGCGTGATGAGAGCTGCACTCCTCCTCTGCGCGCTGCTCGCCTGCGGCTGCCAGAGCTCGTTCGGGCTCGAGGGCGACGCCGTCTCGGAACCGGGAGTGGACGTCGTGTTCGACTGGGTCGCCGATCCGGTCATCGACCCGGCGGCAGACCCGGCTGTCGATCCATCCGTGGATGCGCCGCCCGACGCGACGGTCGAGTGCACGCCCAGATCGGGCGACATGGTCATCGACTTCCTCCTCGACGGTGATGGGTACGGGAGATTCAACCTCACGCTCGTGTGCACTGCGGTGGAGTTCGAGGCGGAACCGGACAGGGGAATGCACGAGCTCTGGCTCTCGTGCCGCTCGGACGAGGGATTGCTCGAGGAGCATCATCTCTTCTTCTATACCTATCCCCACATCACGATCGACGGCGAGATCTTCATGGAGGACGAGCTGATCGTGCGCTGGGTTGCCGACCCCATCTCCTGGACCAACCGCTGGTTGACGATCCACAGCGTCGAAGTGGGCCTCCTGCTCGCGGCCGTGGACGCGGAGTTCCTCGTGCCCCGGGAACCGGATACCTGGTTCGAGCCACTCGTCGTGGGACTGGTCAGCGGCGTCTGCCCGGTCGAGTGGGGCTTCTGCGGCACGTGGGAGCGTCAGGCGCTCGAGGTGAGCTTCTGGGACGCGCACGACTCCGTGACGGTGTTCGACGGCAACATGAAGCCTCTCGAGGATCCCGACAACTCGTATGACGTCATGGTCCCGGTGGCCCACGCGTACCACACGGTAGCCTGCGAGGACGTGGCTCTCACGTGGGTCCAGGCGCTCATCTACCGCCTGCCCTGACCGCATCGATCGCCCGCTGCCCGGTTCCATGCTAGAACGAATGCATGGACCGTAAGAGGCTCATCCTCATAGCAACATACCTCTTGGTGGCCGGCTGCCACGAGTCGCTCGGCCTGATCGGCGACGCGAGCGAGGACACGAGCACCGAACCGGGCCTCGACCCCGTCGAGGACGTACACGAGGCGCCGGCCGACCCCGGGCCCGACGTGGCCTGCCCGCCGGCCGGCGACGGTTTATGGCTGACCTGGACACTCGATTCAGAGGAGTGGGACGACGCGCGCGAGATTGACATCCCCTGCACGATCCTGTGGGTGGATCACTCGGAGGTGGCCTTCACGAGGATCGAACTCAACTGCGGCACGGGCGGCATGATGGAGCACCACGTGCTCGAGATCTTCACGAACCGCCACCCGCTGCTCGAGTACCTCACGGGCACGAGCGTGATGCTGAACTACGTCTCCCAGCCGTGGGAGTGGCAGGAGAGGTGGTTCGCGCTGCGCTACTTCGGGGGAGAGATCATCATCGCCGGCACTACGGCGAGCTCGCTCGTGCCGCGCGGTTACACCGTGGACGAGTGGTACTACCCGCTGTCCGTGCGCTTCGCCACGGGCCTGTGCCCGCAGGAGGACAACGAGTGCGGTCTGTACGAGCGCGCTGCCCTCGACGTCGAGTACTGGGACGACAGCGAGATCGTCTTCGACGGCACATCCACGATCCTGGGCGGCGTGGCCGCGGCGAGCGTGACCGTGGACACGGCCTGGTACTACGAGACGATCACGTGCTTCGATTACCCGGACACGCAGCTGAACGCGCTCTTCGTGCTGCTGCCCGAGGGATAGGAGGCGTGATGCGACTGGCACTCATCCTCTGCGCGCTGCTCGCCTGCGGCTGCCAGAGCTCGTTCGGGCTCGAGGGCGACGCCGTCTCGGAACCGGGAGTGGACGTCGTGTTCGACTGGGTCGCCGATCCGGTCGTCGACCCGGCGGCAGACCCGGCTGTCGATCCATCCGTG
>JAFDER010000513.1 GCA_019310245.1 Deltaproteobacteria bacterium | reverse complement strand
GAAGTCGCGTCCTCCTATGCAATCCTCCATGGCGTAGCAGGAGCCCGCCTCCAAGGCATCGTTCATGCACGCGCGCGCCTCGCTCGTGAGCCGGGCGCACATGGCGCCGCACAGGTCGTCGGGCAGGGGGTTCCACAGGCAGATGAGCTGCAGGGCGCACGCGCCGAGGCAGGTGTTCATCTCGTAGCCGGGATCCGGCTCGTCCTCTGCCGGGTCCGTAGCCTCCTCCACCGTGTCTTCTGGCAGGTCGGGGGACGCATCGGAATCGAAGAGCGTCGGCGTGATGGTCACCTTGTGGCTGCATGAGGCGAGAGCGACGAGCATGCAGGCGGCGAGAAGTGGAAACGCTGGATGGTGTCTACTGGCCATTGCAAAGGCCCATGAACCGAGCCGCCTCGTCGGCGAACTTCCCGCCCGGGGCGGCCTTCTGCACGGCCTTGAGGTGGGGCATCGCCGCGGCGCAGTCGCCCATGTAGGCGGCGAGGATCGAGCCGAGCAGCAGGTGCGCCTTGGTGGCCATGTAGCCCTTCGGGCTCGAGGCGAGCAGGGCCTCGAGCTTCTGGCGCGCCTGGGCATGCTTCTTCTGCTTGAAGAGCAGGCGCGCCTCGAGGAACGAGGCTTCCTGCTCGTAGAACCCGTCCGGATAGCCCTTCCAGTACGCGCTCAGGATGAGCTGGGCGCGGCCCGGGTCGCGCAGCTTCTCGAGGGTGATGCGGGCGGCGGCGAGGTACGCCTTCTCGGCAGCCTTGCCCTTGCCCTCGACGGCGGCGACGAGGTACGCGTCCACGGAGTCGCCGTAGCGGCCCAGCTTGCGGTACGTGTCCGCGGCGGCCGACATGAACGCGGGGTCGCCCTTGCGCGCCCCGATGTGCTTCTCGACGAGGGCGAGGGCCTCGTCCGTGTCGCCCGCGGCGAGCGCCTCGCGGATGCGCGCGACGATGTCGACCTTGGCCTTGCCCGATCCGGCGATATCCTCCTCGACATCCTCCCCGGGCTCCTCGTCCAGGCCCGCCATGGCGGCCTCGACGACCACGAGCGACTCGCGGCCGTAGACCACCTCCACGTCCTCCTGGTGCAGGACGTTCGAGCCCTGGCCGAACACGCTCACCGAGTAGCGCCCCTCGGTCAGCAGCACCGTGAGTGGAATCGAGCCGATCGAGCGCCCGTCCACGGACACCTGCGAGGGCAGGTCCGAGAGCACGGTGAGCGTGGAGCGGAAGCCGTCGCGATCGAGAAGGTCGAGCAGGGCCAGGGAGCCCGTGAGCTCCTTGCCGACCCTGGAGCTGGTGCCGTCCGCGACGTTCGTCCTCGTGCCCTCGGCCACGCGCATGACCTTGCCGCCGGGCAGCACGACGCGCACCCTGCCGCTCACGGCCGTGACCTCGGTGAGGGAGCCGAGCGCCGCGCGCATGGCGACCGTGCGTCCGCGCGGCTCGACGGTCGAGTCGCCGACCCGCACGAGCAGGCTGCCGGCGCGAGCGCCGGGCCCGGCGCGCACGACGAGCGATCCGTCCTCGAGGCGCAGGACCTGCCTCTCGTCGCTGGCCTCCTCGATGAGCAGGCGCGACGACGACCCGGCCAGGAGCGTGAGGCCGGAAGGAAATCGAACGATGATCGATCCGAGCTCGCTGACCACGATCTCCTGGCCCGCGCCCACCTTCGCGCCCAGCTCGAGCGTCTGCGAGGAGCCGTCGGGCTGGCGCAGAACGGCAGGAAGGCCCGAGGCGAGGATCACGCGGCCCTCGACGGGCTCGGCCATGGCCACGGGCGTGTGCTCGATGGTGGGCGTGGGGGCCAGCACGCCGTCGCGCGTGAGCGCGATGCCGGCCACCATGCCGGCGACGATGATCACGCCGGCGGCCCAGGCCGCGATCTTGGCGGGCTGGGCCCTGCGCGGCTCGTCGAGCGCACCGGGCTCGAGCTCGTCGAAGTGGGCGTGCGCCTCGCGCAGGAACTCCTCGAGCCCCTGGAGCCGGCCGGCGTAGCGGCGGCAGGCCGAGCACCCGGCCATGTGCGTCTCGAGCGCGGCGTCCGGCTCCGCACCGGCGATGACCCTGTCCAGGGCGTCGACGTGCTCGGGGCACGGTTCGTGGGCGTGCGGGCTCATCCGTCCAGCTCCTCGAGGAACTCCCTCAGGTAGGGATCGCTTGCGGCCTTTCGCAGGATCTCGCGCCGCGCCTGGAACACGCGCGACTTGACGGCCTGCGGGGTGATGGACAGCATCTCGGCCACCTCGCGCATGGGCTTGCCCTCGATGGCGTGGAGCACGAAGGCCATCCGCCTGCGCGGGCCCATGGTGTCCAGGATGCCCATGAGCCGGCGGAGCCGGCGGCGGGACTGAACGTCATCGCGGTTGTCGACGACGGTGTCCTCGACAACGACGGTCTCCGAGAACGCGTCCTGTACCCTGCGGCGCAGACGGCCCACGGCCAGGTAGCGGCGCGCCACGTTCACGGCCACGCCCTCGGCGAACGACTCGATGCTGCCCCTTCCCTGGTAGTTGCCCGAGACCTTCACGAGCGTTTCCATGGTGGCCTGCACGACGTCCTCCAGATCCTGGCGCGGTCCCAGGAACCTGAGCAGGCGGATCTTGACTCGCGGATACAGCGCCCGGAGGCGCGCGTCGTCAAGGACGACTGCCGGTGCCTGGGGACCTTTTTTCACCGCATCCCACGCGATGAGCACGCGGTCCAGAGATGATGTGTGCCCGGCTGAGAAGGAGGTTGCATGTCCACCACGATTATAACGCAAACCCGAGGCCAAATCGGGAAAATAGGCCCAGATGGCCCAGTCAGTCGATCACGG
>JAFDER010000512.1 GCA_019310245.1 Deltaproteobacteria bacterium | reverse complement strand
AGAAGTCGTCGAGGTGCCCGTCCGAGTCGTCGTCGGCGTCGGAGGCGTCCAGGATGGAACCGTCGCAGTTCTGGTCGATGGCGTCGCAGATCTCGGTCGCGGCCGGGTTGATCTCGTCGTCAAAATCGTCGCAGTCGTCGCCTCCCACGCACGTGACGCCCGAGACCTCTGCGGCGAAGTAGCCGTCCTCGTCCTCGTCCAGGAGATCGTGGCCGCAGATGCCCGTGTCCGTGTCGCAGGTGTCGTCCGTGCACGGGTCCTCGTCGTCGCAGTCACGGTCCATCATGCAGGGCCCATCCTCATCGTCCTCGACGTCCACGACCGTGTCCTCCTCCACGTCGTCGTCGACCTCCTCGAGAACGTCCGTCGCATCCTCGTCCCCGCCGTTCTTCTTGTCTCCGCAGCCGATGACGAGGGCCGCGGACAGAAGCACAACCCAGTATCCCTTCATGAGTCCCTCCGGATAGTGAGACAGTTTATCACACCGTTGCTAGAAGACGAGCCTGTAGACGCGGCCGTCCTGGGAGTCGCTCCACACCACGTCAGTGGCGCTGGCGATCACACCCGCGGCCCTCGTCCAGGTGCCCATGACCTCGTACGTCAACCCGCTGGCGACATCGTAGCGCACGAGCACGTAGGACGTGGCCCAGTACACGTAGCCGTCGGCATGCGATGCCCGGCCGGGGCCCGTGGGGCTGTAGTTGATGGTCGAGGGGTAGGATGCGCTCTCCTCGAACTCGTTCAGGTACGTGGAGGCCGGCCAGGAGCGCTGGCGGTAGATGAAGTATGCCGTGGATGTCCCGGAGTCGAACACGACGCTGGTCGGGTAGGACGCAGTGCCGAACGAGTCCATGATGGGCTCCGCGGCTCCGCCGGCACGGGGGATGCGGGCAAAGACCGCGTCCGAGTGCACGGAGCCGCCGCTGGACGCGTAGTAGAGGTCCGTGGACGAGAGGGCCATGTCGGTCACGCCGCTCGCCGCCAGGAGCAGCTCCGCGCCTCCCGTGTCCGTGTAGCGCCTGATCCCGTCGTCCGTCGTCCAGAAGACCTCGCCCGTGTCCGCGACGATGCGGTTCGGGGCGTTCTCGCCCGTGGAGATCGGGCTGACGTCGAGTGCGGTGGTGATCCGGAAGACCTCGCCCGTGTCCCTGTCCGTGAGGAAGAGGTCCGTGCCGTCCGTGGCCAGGTCCCTCGGGTCGACGAACCCATCGGCCACAACGGAGACCGTGCCGGAGAAGATCTCGAACACGGTCGCCTGAGCAATGTCCAGGACGTAGTAGGCGTCGCCCAGGGGCACGATGGCCGTGGGCTGGACCAGCTCGGCCAGGATCTCGGGATCCTCGACGGCGTCCGCGAGCGGCCGGTCCGTGGGCACCCTGCCCTCGTCGGCGGGGGGATCGAGAGGGCCCCGCAAGGCGCCGTCCGTCGGATCGGCGCTCCAGGCGCACCTGAAGCCGATGTTCGAGGAACGGAGCGCCGGGTCGATGCCGCGCCTGGCGTGCGATCGCAGCATGTGTCCCACCTCGAGGTAGCCGCCGCCGCGCACCACGCGGTACGTGCCCTCGGCCGGGCCCGGGGGGTCGGTCAGCGGGCCGGGCTCGTAGAACCCGTACCAGTCGGCCACCCACTCGGCCACGTTGCCGGCCATGTCCATGACCCCGTCGGGCGTGGCGCCGTCGGGCAGGCTGCCCACGTCGAGCGGGGATCCGTGGCAGAAGCTCGAGCCCGTGAAGTAGGCGGTCCTGGCGCAGCCGGGGCCGTCCTCGCCCCAGGGGTACGTGCGCACCTCGAGCCCGGCGGACGCGAACTCCCACTCGGCCTCGGTGGGCAGCCTCTTGCCCGCCCAGAGGCAGTAGTGGTGCGCGGCCTCCCAGGTCACGTATCCGATCGGCTCGCTCTCGCGGCCGGGGATCGGCAGGTAGCCGCCGTCCACCAGCTCGATGGGCTGGTCGGGGTGGAAGTGGTACTCGCCCGCGGCGTAGGTGAGGAAGAGAGCGAACTCATCGACCGTGACCTCGTTGACGTCGAGGCGGTACGGGGAGAGGGAGACGTCGCGGGCGGACTGCTGGTCGATGTACCAGGCGTCCCCGTACGCAGAGGGCGTCTGGTACTCCTCGCCCATCCTGAAGGTCTCGCCTCCGAGCTCGACCATCGCGGTCGTGTCCGGCACAAGGGCGTGGTCGATCTTCTGGGCGCCCGCCGCGCGGGAGGCGACGAGGACCGAGAGGAGGAGGAGGAGGAGGATGTGAACGTGCTTCATGATCAACCTCCCTCCGGCAGGGGCCGTGCGTGGAGGAAGTCGTACCACTCCTGGTTGAGCCAGTGCTGCCAGCGGTGAGGCACGTTCGCGAGGCGGTGGTAGACGAAGTCCTCGCCCTCGACCCAGCCCAGGTCGCGCAGCCGCTGGACGATCTCGTCGCCCATGCGCACGGGCACGTCGGGATCGTTGATCCCGTGCATGATCACCATGGGCACCCTCCGGGCCGTCCAGGGGGCCTGGGCGCGGTGGTCGAGGTACCCGAACTCGGTGAACCCGGACTGCACGATGGAGCCGGCGATGAGGTCGGGCATCTCGAGAGCGGCGATGTAGGCCATGGCCGCGCCGCGGGAGTGGCCCGCGAGAAAGACGCGGCTGCGGTCCGTCTCCCCGGCCCAGTCCCAGTCCGTGAACCAGGCCCAGCGCCGCTCGCCCGTGCCGCGGAACTGCTGCTCGGCGTCCACGACGATGAAGTTGTTCTGGTCGGCCGTGCGGTAGAGGTTCGTGTAGGAGGCCAGGCCGTAGTGCGAGACCCGGTGGCCCGGCATCATGATCACGAGCGGGGTCGATCGGTCCGGGTCGTAGGCCTTCGGCACGAAGACCCTGTAGTGGCGGTCGATGGGCCTGCCGGGCGCGTCGCCCATGGCGATGCGCAGCGTCCCGTCGCGCACGCCCGTCAGGTGCAGGGTGCCTCCGCTCGGGTCGCCGTCGTCCGGCGGGACCTCCGGCGGGTCGCGGTAGGCG
>JAFDER010000511.1:2671-5495 GCA_019310245.1 Deltaproteobacteria bacterium | reverse complement strand
GGTGCGCGACAGGGATGCAGGAGGCAGGGCCTACAGGAAGCTCAACTCCATGGTCATGAAGACGGTCCGGAATGGACGGATCCTGGCGACGGCGTGCTGCTCGGGTCAGTTTCCGGCCGAGGACTTCCTCCGGATCCTCGGCCTGGCGGCCCGTGATGCGGACGTCTGGCTCCGCATCCTGAGCCTGTCCGGCGCCGGGTCGGACCACCCGTCACTCCCGGCGTTCGAGCAGGGCAGGTACCTCAAGTTCGTCGTTGCCGAGGTGAGGCACCTGGGAAGCAAGGACGTGGAATGATGGAACCTCTCGAGCGTATGGACGAGGAGACGTGCCGCTCGGTGCAGGCGGTCTTCTCGGATCTGGACGACACGCTGACCGTGGATGGCCGGCTTCCGGCCCGCGCCTACGAGGCGGTCTGGAGGCTGAACAATGCCGGGATCGCCGTTGTCGTCGTCACGGGCAGACCCGTCGGCTGGGCCGACCTCATCATGAGGCTGTGGCCGGTCGCCGGAGTGGTGGGGGAGAACGGTGCGTGCATCTTCAGGCTGGACGAAGAGGGCAGGGCCGTGCGCTGGTACGTGCAGGACGGTCCTGCCCGGGAAGCCAGTCGCAAGGTGCTCGGTGAGGCGGGGCAGGCCATCCTCGAGATGGTGCCCGGGCTCCGCCTGGCCGCCGATCAGCCGTTCCGCGAAACCGACCTGGCCATCGACATCAGCGAGGACGTGCCCGAACTGGACGAGTCCACCCTGAGCCGGATCGAGGGATTCCTCAGCATGCGCGGACTCGAGTACAAGATCAGCTCCATTCACATCAACGCCTGGACCGGCGCGTACGACAAGGCATCGACCTGTCAGAAGTTCATCTCCGACGTCCTCGGCGAGCGGGCGGGCGCCGGAGCGCACCTCTTCATCGGAGACTCGCCGAACGACGAACCCCTGTTCAGGGCCTTTCCCCTCAGCGTCGGCGTGCGCAACATCGAGAGGTACGCCTCCGATCTGGCTCATCCTCCACGGTTCGTGACGCCCTCGCGCGGCGCTGACGGCTTCGTCGAACTCGTGGACCACATCCTCCAGTTCCGGTCGTTGTAAAACGCAATGATTACAGTCTGATGAGGTGCCGTTCGTGAGGTGATGTGAGAGGTTCCAGCATCCGCCCCGGGGTGGGATGCGGACCGGTCTCATGGTACCATGAGGGATTCGAATAGATCGAAACAAATGTACCTTCGTTGAAATCTAAAGAAGGTCTGGACGTTTACGTCTAAAGGGAACACGAGCTTGCCGGGAGATGTCCACAGGATCATGACACGGCCCGCGTCGCACGCGCGCTGCCTGCGCATCGGCCTCCTCACGGGCCTGTTCCTCCTCTCGTCCGTGGTTCCCTGCTCCCATGCTTCTGCCAACGACTGGTCACTCATCAAGGGCGGCAAGAAGGATCCGGACAAGGTCAAGAAGGGGAAGAAGGGCAAGAAGGGCAAGAAGGGCAAGAAGGGGAAGAAGGGCAAGAAGGGCAAGAAGAAGCCGGAGCCCGAGGGCCCTCTCACCCCGGCCCTGGCCAGGGTGGCCGACATCCTGAAGATGCTCCTCGTGGACCCGTCCGACGATTATCTCGTCGAGCATTACGTCCTCGAGGCCAAGTCCATCGAGGAGGGGCCCGGTGGCTCGCTCGTGATGATCGGTGAGGCTCACCCCGAGATGAAGGCCGATCCCCAGTGGCCGATGGTCGAGGCGCGCATCCTTCTCCATACGGGCGAGACGGAGGGAGCGCTGAAGCTCCTCGATGAGGTGCATGCCGGAAACCCGGGCCAGGCCGGGCCTGCGTTCTTCCTGGCCCTGGCCCTGAGGAAATCCGGAAAGCTCGATCGGGCTCGCGAGATCCTCGCGCAGGCGCTCGCCTGGTCCTCGGCGTCGAAGGTCGGGTCCCTCAGGGGCAGGATCCTTCACGAGATCGTCGATGCGGCCGTGGCCGGCGGCGACGTGAAGGATGCCTCCGCGCACTTCGCAGATCTGTGCAAGGAGACATGGGAGCTGCCGGAGAGCTTCGAGGATATCCTCGCCCTCTATGCGATCGAAGATGACGAGGCGGGCGCGATCACGTTCGTTGACGCGGTGCTCGGGGCGAGAAAGTGGGGCGGGTACGAAAAGTACTATCTCCTGTTCGAGAAGGCTCGGCTTCTCGACCGCGCCGGGCGCGAGGACGAGGTCCTGGCCGAGCTCAAGAAGACGGTCAAGGCGTTCATGCCCGGCGTGGGTGGCTGCGTGGATCTCGTCGACATGGTCTTTGACGTGGCGGGAGAATCCGCGGGTCTGGCCCTCCTGCTCAAGAGCAAGAAGGACCCCTGCTTCTACATCAACGCGGCCCTGAATCTCGAGCAGAGTGGCAAGGTAGAGGAAGCGCTGGCCCTCGTGGCCAAGGGCGCGAAGCAGTTTCCACGGGACATGAATCTGTTCATGACCCGGATCGAGATGATGATCCGGGACGGTGAGGTCCACCAGACGATCGAACTGCTCAGGGCCAAGGCGAAGACGAAGGATGCGGATCCGATCGTCGTGGTCAAGCTCGCGGAGGTCCTGTTCGAGACCGGCGATCGGAACGAGGCCATCAAGGTCCTCTCCAAGCTGGGGACGAAGAGCAAGAACCCCGCGGTCCACGAGGTCCTCGAGCAGTTCTACGACTCGGTCAACGAGCCCGCTCTGGCCAAGAAGGAGAACGAGCTGCTCGTCAAGCTCATGCCGGGTGATCCGGAGCACGTCATCAGACTCGGCGAGAGGCTCTACTCGGAGGGAAAGATCACCGAGGCGATGGCCCTGTGGGGCAAGATCCCCGATC
>JAFDER010000511.1:0-2630 GCA_019310245.1 Deltaproteobacteria bacterium | reverse complement strand
CTATTTCAGCAAGGCCGAGGGGCTCATGCGCATGGCCGACGTCCTGTTCGATCACAGCTCGTACAGCGAGGCGGAGAGCGCCTACAAGGATGCCGTGATCGACGGAGGGGCGGGGACCGAGGCGATGCGCAAGATCGCGCTGTACTACGACCTCGTCAACAACATCAAGGAGGCGGAGAAGTGGTGGAGGCTGCTCCTCGACTCCCCCGACGCCTCGTTCGGGATGAAGCGGGAGTCGGCCGTCCGGCTCGTCCAGCTCTGGCAGCGCTCGTACACGCTCGGCAAACAGCTGCCTCTGGCCGAGAAGATGCTGGAGGACGAGCCGGAGCGCATCGAGATCGCGCTGCTGCTCGCCACCATGTACCTGGAGCTGGGAAAGCAGGCGGAGTGCCGCGACGTGCTCCAGGGCCTGCTCAAGCAGATCGGCGATGCCGTGCGGACCGCCGCGCCGGGGGAACGCGGGGATCTGCTCGACGCGGCTGACCACGTGCTCGTCACCCTGGACAGGCTCAACCGCCTCCAGAAGCTGTGGGCCGAGGCCATGGAGGCCTTCGAGGAGGCCGCGGCGATCTTCCCGGACAAGGTGGCCGAGCTCAAGCTCAAGACGGCCGAGTACGCCGTCCTCGCGGGGCGGCACGACAGGGCGAGGGAGGCGATCCACGCGGCTCTCCTGGCGGCGCCGGCCGACCTGGACGTGAACGAGGATGCAGCGGACCTTCTCTTCAAGATCGGCGACATCGAGAAGGCCTCCGCCTGCCTCGCCGTCATCGTGGCGAAGGACCCGTCCAGGTACGATGACAGGTTCCGGCTCTCCCGCGCCCTCGTGCATCTCGGGAGATGGGACGAGGCCGCCTCGAAGCTCTCCGATCTCGTGGAGGACTGCCCGTACGACTACCTGGGATCCGAGGCCCTGTCCCTGCTGGCCACGATCATCGAAGCGGGCCACGTGGACATGGATCTCGAGGTCTGGCTCTACAAGCTCTTCTTCAGCAGCAAGGGCAGGGACTTTGCGGGTCGCCGCCTGGTCGAGATCTACCGCGACAGGCTGGGCGGGGGGGCCCGGGTGGAGAAGGTCTTCACCCAGTCGCCCGCACCAGGCGACGGAGGACAGGGTGACGAGGATTGGCTGAGGCGGGCCGGAAAGGCTGCAGCGAAGATCCTCGTCGAGGGCCCGGATGACGTGCGCTTCAAGGCGCTCGACGTGCTCTCCCACATCAGGGATCCCGATCTCGCCGGCAGCCTGCTCAAGCGCACCTCCTACATCAAGGTTCCCGGGCACCAGGTCATGGCGATCGTGGGGATCTCCGGCTCACTCGCTCCCGAGCACGGGCCGTACCTCGTCAAGCTGGTCGAGTCCACGAGTCCGGACGTGCGCGCTGCGGCCGTGCTCGGCATGGCCTTCACCGGGGATCCCGCGATGCTCGATGAGATCGAGAAGCACTACTTCAGCAGCGCTCCCGAGGTCCGCGCATCGGCCGTCCTCGCCTCTGGTCTGCTGATGGCCAGAACAGGGCATGTCGTGGATCAGGGTGCGTCCGAGAGCATCATGACGCTTCTGCGCACGCGTCAGTGGCGCGTCACCTACCAGGCCACGATCCTCACCCTGGGGGTGATGGGGGGAGACGAGGCCTCCGAGCAGCTGATGAACTTCATCGCCTCGAGGGGTCGGATCGGACAGTCGGACAAGAAGCCGACCAAGATCACGGCCGGCGACCCCGGATCCCTGACCATGAGGCTCGCGCTCCTGGCCCTTGCGGCGGGAAGCTTCGAGGGGCCTGAAGTCACCGAGGCTCTTATCGACGGATGCTGGTCTGGCGTGGATGCGGTGCGCGACATCGCCGGGTACTCGCTCCTCCTCGAGACGAGTGATCCCGGAGTCGTGATCCGGCCCGTGCCGTCACACATTCCGGTCACGCAGGGCATGAGGCACGGCAGGTTCCGCGTGGCCAAGATCCTGGAGGAGCTCATCTCCGTGCCGGACTACCGGTTCGACGGGGAGATGATCGAGGCTCTGAAGCCCCGGCTGGAGGAGGCGCTCGAGACGCGGCTGCACATGCACGCCTCGGCGCCGACGATGAACAACGACGAGGTGAAGCTCCTCCTGGAGACCCTCCTCATCCTCGATGCAGAGGTGGGGAGGACGAGCTGGCTTCCGTTCTCGGATCATCTCGAGGACGGCAGCGCCGGGGCGTCGAGGGCCGTGCTGGCGTCGGTGATTCACTCGAGGCTTCCACAGCTGGACGCCATCCTGGCGCTCGTCCTCGAGGGACCGGCGGCCAGCCGCGACACCGCGCTGATCGGCCTCGCCTCGGTGATGGGAAAGATGGGCGGCAAGACGCCTCCCGGCGCGCTCGTGGACCTCGCCACGGGCAAGCACACGGAACACATGACCGCCTCGGCCATCATGGCCCTCGGCTCGTTCGATTCGGAGGAGTGCGTCGACGTGCTCCATGAGCTCCTCTCGACGAAGCCCTGGAGCCTGCGCGTGGAGATCGTCAAGGCCCTGGCCTCCATGCAATCGCCCGGTGCCCACGGCCTGCTGTCCATCGTCGCGGACAAGGACAAGTCCAACGCCGTGCGCGAGGCCGCCGCGGCCTCTCTCGACCCCGGTCACGCCGGCGCATCATGAC
>JAFDER010000510.1 GCA_019310245.1 Deltaproteobacteria bacterium | reverse complement strand
AAGCCTGCTCATTCCTGGATGCATCGTGCTGTCACTGGCCGTCGCCGCGGGCTGCGGCGGCAAGAACGGTACCGAGGGTGACACGGACACGGCCCAGGACACGCCTGACGACACGGCCACCGATCTGGCCACGGACGCGCCGGCGGACGCGCCTCCCGATGCAGTGGACGATCCGGTCGAGGACGCGGCCGACGATCCCGTGGAGGACACGGTCGAGGACACGGCCGAGGACGCGGCCGGTGATCCCGCGGAGGACGCGCCGCCGGACCCGGTGGACGACGAGGCGACCGACGCGACGGACGAGGACGCCTCCTCCGACGTCACGGTCGAGAGCACGTGCGGCAGCTCGCCCTACATCAGGACGTCCGACAAGGGCACCGTGTTCTCGAGCGGGGCGTGCAACCCGGACGGGTCCACGACCGAGGCCGTCGTGGCCGCAGACATGGGCGGCTGCTGCATCAGCGTGGACCACTACTGTGCGTGGATGAACTGCTGTTCCTACCTCACTCCCACCCTCGGGATCACATCGATGCCCAGGGCCGTCAGGATCACGGAGACCGAGACCGGAGCGTTCTGCGACTGCGAGGGGTGGTTCAGCCCCAGCTACGAGATCTGCGGCCTCTCGCCCGGCACCTGGACCGTGCGCATCGGCGGCATCTTCATCTCCGTGACCGTGTCATAGGCCTCATACTGAACAACTTCGATGAACTCGAGCGACCTCCTTAACAGATGAAGTGGTTCATAACGGTGTTCATGGCGGCGCTCCTGCTTCCCCAGGCGGCGCTCTCCAGGCAGGGCGATCTGGGGCAGAGGGGCTCGTTCGACTGGAGGCTTCACTCCACGCTCGAACACGACCTGTGGTCGGGGTTCGTGACGATCAAGATCGAGGACGGCCTGCGGCCGCGGATCGGCGGGCGTCGGATCCTGAACGCGAACGGGGCGGTGATCCTGGACCTCGAGGAGTTCTTCGAGCCGGGATCGGTCCTGGGGGTGGAGCAGGGGTTCGAGCTGGACCTGGAGTGGCTGCGCGAGCTCGGTGATCGGGCCCGCGCGAGGTGCTCCTGCGAGCTGGCCGAGCTCGCGAACTACTTCACGATCGAGGTGTGCAGGGAGCTCGTGGACCTGCCGATCGTGATGGAGGAGCTCAACGCGGTGGCGGGCGTGGAGATCGCCTACCCGGTGCCGGACTACCGGCAGATCCCGCCGCCGGAGGACATCCCGCCCACCACGCCCGACTTCTCGGCCGGGCAGGGGTATCGGGAGCCCGCGCCGGACGGGATCGACATCCGGTACGCCAACACGCTGCCGGGCGGCCGGGGAGAGGGCATCAGCGTGGTGGACATCGAGTACGGATTCAACCCGATGCACGAGGATCTGGAGGCGTGCAGGGACGCCCTGCTGACGGGCATCGGCACGTTCAGCACCATGCACGCATCGTCGAGGAGCCACGGCTCGGCCGTTCTCGGGATCCTGGTCGCCGGCGACAACGGTTACGGCATCACGGGGATGGTGCCCGAGGCCTCCTGCCACTTCGCCTACTGGGAGACGGACGAGTACGGGATGAACGCGGCCAGGGCCATCCTGGCCTTCGTGTACCAGCTGCCGGCTGGCTCGAGCGTGATGATGCTCGAGATGCAGGTGCCCGGGCCCAACTACGTGTCCGGCTCCTCGGGACAGTACGGCCTCATCCCCGTGGAGTGGGATCCCGCGGTGTTCGACGCGGTTCGCACGGCCGTGGCGGACGGGTGGGTGGTCATCGAGGCCGCGGGCAACGGCCAGGAGGATCTGGATGACACGTCGCTCTTCGGCGATTACTTCGACAGGGACTCCCACGATTCCGGCGCCATCGTCGTGGGCGCGGGAGAGCCGCCCTCGGAGACGACTCCCAGGGGACCGGAGTGGTTCACCAACTGGGGCAGCCGGGTGGACGTCCAGGGCTGGGGCTCGGAGGTGACCACCCTGGGCTACGGGTACCTGTTCTCCACGAGCGGCGACGACAACCAGTGGTACACGGACGCGTTCGGCGGCACCTCATCGGCAACACCCATCGTGGCCAGCGCGGCGGCGGCCGTGATGGGGGTGCATCTCGCCCTCGTGGGCGAGGCGATCTCGCCCTCCGAGCTCAGGGACGTGCTCGTCGAGACGGGCACGCCACAGGCCGACCACGTCAAGAACATCGGGCCACTGCCGGACCTCTCGCAGGCCATCGGGCACGCGGCCCCCGTGTGCGGGGACCTCATCCTTCACGAGCTCGAGGTGTGCGACGACGGCAACACGCTTGCCGGCGACGGGTGCAGCGCCAACTGCCTCTCGGACGAAAGCTGCGGCAACGGCTACGTGGACGCGGCACTCGGCGAGGTGTGCGATGACGGAGGCACGATTGCCGGCGACGGGTGCAGCGCCAACTGCCTCTCGGACGAGACGTGCGGCAACGGCACCCTGGACGAAGTCGTGGGCGAGGTGTGCGACGACGGCAACACGCTTGCCGGCGACGGGTGCAGCGCCAACTGCCTCTCGGACGAGAGCTGCGGCAACGGCACCCTGGACCACGCTGCCGGCGAGGTGTGCGACGACGGCAACGTGCTCGCCGGCGACGGGTGCAGCGCGGACTGCCTCTCGGACGAGAGCTGCGGCAACGGCATCCTGGACGAGGTCGTTGACGAGAGGTGCGACGACGGCAACATTCTGGGCGGTGACGGCTGCTCGCCGACGTGCAGGATCGAGAGCACAGGATGCGGCTGCGAGGTGGCTGGTCACGGAGACGGTGTCCCGTTCTTCATCCTCGTTCTGCTGCTGCTCGGAGCTCTGGCGGTCAAACGCAGGGGC
>JAFDER010000509.1 GCA_019310245.1 Deltaproteobacteria bacterium | reverse complement strand
TCCGCCCCCTTGCAGTACTTCCCGATCCGGAGCCTGTTCTCTCTCTGGTCGAAGTAGAATCCCGTCTTCTGTCCTCCGGGGATCGACACCTCGTACGAGAAGCCGTTCTCCTTGAACCCGACGGTGTCCACCCTCTTGCCCCTGACGACCCTCGTCGTGGCCTTGATTCCTTCCCGCCTGCTGTGCTTCGATGGGCCGAGCTCGTAGATCCTGGAGCACGGGTACGCGGAGGCGAGGATGTCGAAGATGTCCTCCTCGCGCTTCTTCATGCCGATCGTGAGGAACTGGACCACGAGCGTATCACCGTAGACGTCGACGACGACTCCGCCGAGGCCGTCGCCCTCGGAGTTGACGAGCCTGAAGCCGTTCGTCTCCTCGGAGGGCAGGCCGAGCCGCCTGCGCGCCTCGACGGCGCTCCCGATCCGGTTCTCGAGGAAC
This sequence comes from Deltaproteobacteria bacterium, assembly GCA_019310245.1. Lineage (GTDB taxonomy): Bacteria > Myxococcota_A > Polyangia > DRWM01 > DRWM01 > JAFDER01. The sequence goes on along the minus strand of JAFDER010000509.1, from coordinate 2,394 downwards.
GCGGCGTCGAGCTGCTGGCCCTCCTCCCTGGTGAGGATCCGGACCATGATGGCGGAGTCGGGCGAGATGAAGCCCCGCCCGAGGAACTTCCCCGTCGGATCCACGACGTCGACAGCGTCACCCGGCTTGAAGAACCCCTCGCTCCTGCTCACCGCCCTCTTGTACACCCACGGATGACCCGTCCACACCGGCCGGACCTTGCCGGGTTGCAGGTGCACGACAGCCATGATGCATGGAACATATCCGTTTTCCAGTGGAACGTCGAGGTGGTCGAACCGGGCAGATCGCTAGGCGACGTCCTTGAGCTTGCGGCGCAGGTAAAGGGCGTGGGCGAGCTTGAGCCTGTCCCCGGGCTCGAGGTTCTCGAACTTGAGGCCGAGTCGCGGCGGACTGGAGTCGCGTGACCAGACGACCCTGGCCCTGGCCTCGATGTCCACGCCCGCCGCGGGGAAGGTCAGGACGCACTCCATCTCGGTTCCGGGCGAGCCGTCCACGGACCCGCTCATCCTGAACCCACCGATGCTGATGTTCTCGACCTCCCAGTCCATGACGTTCGCCTTGTCGGGGAAGTCCACGTACACCTCGTCCTGCTTGCGCAGGTGTTCCCTGTCCTTGCTTTTCATGCCCTCCATGTTATGAATTCGGACCGGAGAGTTCCAGAAAATGGCAAACGAGCGCATCCTCGTCGTGGACGACGAGCAGGGGATCCGGGATCTCGTCTCCGACATCCTGGCATCCGATGGCTACGAGGTGGATGCGGCGCCGTCGGCCGCGGCCGCCCTCGAGCTAATCGAGGAGCGGGACTTCGCGATCGTGCTCTCCGACGTCCGGATGCCTGGCATGAGCGGTATCGAGCTCCTCTCCGAACTCAAGAAACGCCGGCCCGATCTGCCCGTGATCCTCCTCACTGCCTTCGGCACGATCCCGCAGGCCGTCGAGGCCATCCGGGAAGGCGCGCTGGACTTCCTCGAGAAGCCCATCAAGAGTCCAAAGGTCCTGCGCGGCATCGTCCGCCGCGGCATCAACGCCTCCTACCGGGACGTCACGGCCGCGCCTCCCACCCTGCCGGACTTCGTGTGCGAGGATCCCGTCTCCCGCTCGACGCGCGAGCTGCTCGACAAGGTGGCGCCTCGCGACACGACCGTCCTGCTCACGGGCGAGTCCGGTTCCGGCAAGGAGGTCGCGGCGAGATACATCCACGCCCTCTCGAGCCGGTCGAGTGGTCCGTTCGTGCCCGTCAACGCCGCGGCCATCCCCTCGAACCTGCTCGAGGACGAGCTCTTCGGACACGAGAAGGGGGCCTTCACGGGCGCCGACCGGCAGCGGCAGGGACTGTTCGAGGCGGCGGACGACGGCACGCTCTTCCTCGACGAGATCGGCGAGATGAGCTCGGACCTTCAGACGAGGCTCCTGCGCGTGCTCGAGACGCAGTCCTTCCAGCGCCTCGGAAGCTCCACCCAGACGGAGGTGGACGTGCGCCTCATCGCCGCGACGAACAGCAACCTGAGAAAGGCCGTGCGCGAGGGAGGCTTCCGCGAGGACCTCTACTACAGGCTCAGCGTCTTCCCCGTGCACCTGCACCCCCTGCGCGAGAGGCCGGCCGACATCCTGCCCCTGGCCCACCACTTCGCCGCGCAGATCTCCGGGGGGAATGCCTCCCTCACCGCGGACGCCGAGTCGAGCCTCGCGTCCCACGCATGGCCGGGCAACGCGCGCGAGCTGCGCAACGTGATCGAGCGCGCCCTCGTTCTCGCCCCCTCCGGCACCATCGAGTCCTCCCACCTCGCGCTCGAGGAGCCCGCCGTCGTCGCACCCTCCGGCACGCTCAAGGACATGGAGAGGCAGGCCGTGATCCGCGCGCTCGACCAGGCCGGAGGCAACCGCAAGGAGGCCTCGCGAATCCTGGGCATCTCCCTGCGGAACCTCCAGTACAAGATCAAGGAATACGGCCTGAAAAAGCGGTGAGTCAGGGACAGACCGAGGACTCGGAGACGATCACGAGGTCGTCGAGCCAGAACTCCCTGTAGAGAGCCGTCAAGCAGGTTCCCGGGTGCGGCGACTCGAACTCGAGGCCGAGGACGTGCCCCTGGAAATCGGCCGGCAGGCACACGTACTGCGTCGTCCAGGTGCTCTCGCCCACGCCGGTCAGGGACTGGTTGTACCAGAGCGTGCCGTACAGGATCGACACACGCAGGGTCCGGCCCGACGTCCCGGCGAACTGCATCCGCAACGCCGGATTGGGCAGCGTGCTCAGGAGCGGGATCGAGAGCTTGCCCTCGAGCCTCGGCGACTCGCAGGTCGCCGTCGCACCGACGAGGTGTCCGGACAGGTCGCCTCCGGAGTCCGTCGTGACCTCTGCAATCCCCGTGGCCTCGGGTCTCCAGTGGGACGAGC
>JAFDER010000508.1 GCA_019310245.1 Deltaproteobacteria bacterium | reverse complement strand
CCGAGATCCAGGTCACGGCCGGCGTCTTCTCCATCGGGTTCCTGGTCTTCACCCTGATGCTCAAGGTCGCCGTGCCCATCACGACGGGCACGTTTGCCGTGAAGTGAGGCCCCGTTTCCCTTGAAGCGGATCGATGAGGTTGTGTTTATGGGTCGGTGCAGCTGACGGTCGAGATGATCGTGCCGGAGCCGTGGTTGGCCTGGATCGACGAGTCCTGGTAGTAGACGGTCCGGGTGACGCCGCGCAGGGGCAGGGGGCCGACGTTGATGCCATAGCTGCCCGACGGGCAGGCGAATCCCGGCACGGGCAGGGCCGTGGCGGTGACGTAGGTCGACGCCGTGGACGCCGGGTTGCCGGTCTTGAGCTGGCAGAACATGTCCGCGTCCGCGGAGTCGCACCCGGAGCTTCCGGCCCAGGTGCACGTGCCGTTGCAGTAGAGCTGCGCCACGGACGAGAAGTCCCACCGGCACGTGGTGTAGTCCACGGACACGGAAGTGAACGGGCCCGGCGGGGGCTCGTACTCCTCGGTGACCTGCAGGATGCCGTCGCCGCAGCTCGTGTCCACGGCCTCGCAGGAGCCCAGGACGCAGGCCTCGCCCAGGGGGCACTCGGTGCCGCACGTGCCGCAGTGGTCGGGGTCGCTCTGGAGGTTGGTGCACTCCGAGGCGTCCACGACCGTGTCCCCGTCCGTGTCCACGTCGCACACCACGAGCGGCGACGCGCACCACCACTCGCACGCGCCCGACGTGCAGACCTGCCCGTCGTCGCACACCGTCTCGCAGGCGCCGCAGTTGAGGCGGTCGGAATCGAGGTCGCGGCACGAGCCCGAGCAGTCATCGAACCCGCCGGGGCAGGACGTGGTGCACGAGCCGTCGTAGCACACCTCCCCGTCAGTGCACCGTGAGCCGCACGACCCGCAGTTCTCGGGGTCGCGCTGGAGGTCCCGGCACGCGCCCGAGCACATCGTCAGCCCGGTCAGGCACGACGTGACGCACGCGCCCGCCTCGCAGATCTGCCCTCCCAGGCACGCGGTGCCGCACGCGCCGCAGTGCGAGTGGTCGGTCATCAGGTCGGCGCACGCGCCCGAGCAGTCCACGTAGTCGCCCGGGCAGGTGAACGAGCACGTGCCCGTGGTGCACACCTCGCCCGCGGCGCAGACGCTGGCGCACTCGCCGCAGTTCGAGGGATCGTTCGCGAGGTTCTTGCAGATGCCCGAGCAGGCCGTATAGCCCTCGGGGCAGTCCGGCGAGCAGGAGCCGTCGGTGCACGTGAAGCCCGCGGCGCAGGTCATGCCGCACGAGCCGCAGTTGTACTGGTCGTTCATCAGGTCCCGGCACGTGCCCGAGCAGTCCATGAACCCATCCTGGCACGACAGCACGCACACGCCGGCCGAGCAGACCTGTCCCTGGGCGCACGTCATCCCGCAGGCCCCGCAGTTGGCATGATCGTTCAGGATGTCCGCACAGATCCCCCCGCAGTCGAAGAATGCAGTGGGGCAGGTGTCGCTGCCGGCGCACCCGAGCGCGAGCGCCAGGGCCGCCGAGACGATCGCCATTCTACACATTGCTCTCATTTCCGGTCTCCTCGCCGCTGTCATCAGGATATTGATACAATTCTACCACCACATCCAGCAACGTCCAGCATCAATCAACTCGCGCACTTGACGGGCCTGTGGGCCTCGATCACACTGCAAGACTTTGTATCGACCTGCATTCATATGGATCGCCGCCTCGCTCGCCACCGCCGGCCCGGCCCAGGCCCTGGACCACGGCCCGCCGCGGATCATGCTCTGGCACTGCGACGACGCGGCTCTCGAGGGCACGGGCTTTCCGGGCTGCGCGGCCACGGGCAAGGCCATGCGCATCGAGATGGGCGGCTCGTCCATGCGCATCGAGGACGTGGAGACCGGGGGCGCCTCCTCGCCCGCGGACCCGCGTGCGCTGGCCGTCGAGAGCGGGGCGATCTTCCTGGCCTGGGTGGCTCCGGGCGACGGCCAGGGGGACTACCTTCTCTATGCCTACGACGCCCTGAACCACCAGATCCTGTCCAAGGCCGTCACGGTGGAGGGGGGCACCGAGCCGCCGGACGCCGCGGCCGTGGCGTTCCTCTACAGGAACATGCTGGGAACGAGCCTGTACGCGGACCTGGACTCCATCGAGAGCGACACGGATCTGTGGGGTCTCGTGTTCCCGGCCGAGAAGGTGGCCACGCTCAAGCAGGTGGAGGGGCTCGAGCCTCCGCCCGCCCCGCCCGAGCTTCCGCGCGTCCACGTCGGCATCGGCTATACGCTCCTCGCCTATCCGTTCCCCGGCGACATCTGGCATGCCATCGCCATGGCGCTCGCAGTGCGCGTCGCACCGCTCGTCGAGCTCGGCTTCGACCTGGCCTTCACACCCGTCGCGACGAGCCTGGGCACCGTCGATCTGGTGAGTCCTTCCCTGCACATCGTCTCCTTCATGGCCGGCGCGAGGCTTCGCGCCGCTCAGGTGGGCCACTTCTCGCTCCTGCCCGGAGCGGGCGTCAGCCTGTCGGCGGCCGTCTGGAGCGTGCGCAACGGCGAGATCGACGGCGAGAGCAGAGGGACGTACATCTACGGCTCGGCCTGGACATCGGCGCTCTTTCGCTTCATGCTCCACCGTCATGTGGGATTCACGCTCGAGCTCGGCGCGGAAGTCCTCTTTTATTATGAGGATTTCGAGGTCGGCGATGAGGGTCCCGTGATCGACGGACTGGGCCATCTGGGCCTATTTTCCCGATTTGGCCTCGTGTTTGCGTTATAATCGTGGTGTACATGCAACCTCCTTCTCAGCCGGGCACACATCATCTCTGGACCGCGTGCT
>JAFDER010000507.1 GCA_019310245.1 Deltaproteobacteria bacterium | reverse complement strand
CTAGCCGCCGGGAATCTCGGGGGGAACGACGAAGAAGACGTTCCTGGAGTCGAGCGGCGTGTACTCGTCGCCGAAGACCGTGATCGTGGCCTGGAACCTGAGCGGCACCGAGGTTGCCGGGATCGTGGTGTTGCGCCTGGGGATGATGTCGAAGCAGACCGAGACGCCCGGGTCCACGGACTCGAAGTAGTCCACCGTGGGCGCCGTGCCGGGAGTGCCCACGCTGAGCCCGGAGGTGCAGGTGCGCATCTCGCCGAGGATCGGGTCCCAGACCGAGGCGCCCGAGGTGTTCGTCTCGATGGAGCCGATGAACGCGGCCACCGCGTCGGCCATGTCCGAGGGGTCGTCCTCGGCGATGGCGTCGACGCGGATCGTCACGCCCGTGGCCAGCTCGTCGACCGCGTCCACGATCTCGGTGCCGAGCCCGGACCCGGAGATGTCCGTGTAGGCCACGAGGGGGCTGCCGGTCGAGTCCACGGCGCCCGTGTCGGTGGCGAGCTGCTCGCAGTGCTCGTCGCCCGAGCCGCCCGTGTCGCCGCTGTAGACCGACGTCACCTTCGCGTTGATGGCCGTGAGCGCCGTGACGGCCTCGGAGTACGTGGGCGGCGTGTGGCCGCCCAGGTTGGCGGGATCGTACGGGTTGGCGTCCGAGGGGCCGTTGTGGAACGCGTTGTCGGTGATCATGACCACGATGGGCACGGCCGTGGTGCGAAAGCACGGGTAGCCCACCTCGCCCGAGGCGCAGCCGGTGGCGGCGGCTAGGTAGGAGCCCAGGGCGCTCCCGGTGGCCGTGGCCCACAGGGCCGGCACCTGCGACTCGGGGCCGTCGCTCCCCCAGTGCGTGGTCAGGGAGCTGACGGCGGAGGAGACCGCCGTGGTGTCGCCGGTCATGCGCTGCACGAGCTCGAAGACCAGGTCTCCCCTCGTCGGATCGCCGTACGGCGACTCGGGGTAGTCGTCGAAGCGGCCCACGCCGTAGCGCGCCTCCGCGATGATCGCGTCGATGCCCGGGATGATCGTGGAGGTCAGGTCGGTGCGCAGGTTGACGATCTCGCCTCCCATGCTCCCGGTGGTGTCCACGAGGAAGAAGATGTCGGCCATGCGCAGCGACGTGGAGAAGACGAGCGTGTCGAGCGCGGGGCTGGGCTCGTCCTCGTACCACATGAGGAACACGAAGTCGCCCTCGGTGCCCGGGTGGTCGGTGTCGTCGAGCGGATCTGAGCCGTAGGCGTCCTCCATGAGGTCCGTGAATCCGTCGCCGTCCGAGTCCTCGTCGCACGGGTCGGTGCCGATCTCGTCCTCGCGCTCGTCGGTCAGCCCGTCGCCGTCGGAGTCCAGGTCGCGGAAGTTGGGCAGCCCGTCGTCGTCGCAGTCGTCCGGGGCCGTGGCAAGGTCCGTGTCTCCCGCCTCGTCGGCGTCGAGGATGGTGTCACCGTCCGAGTCCGTGTCCTCGAAGTCCGGCACCGTGTCGCCATCCGTGTCGGCCGGCCCGCCGGAGTCCCAGCGTCCCTCGTCCACGTCGAGGATGGTGTCGCCGTCCGTGTCCATGTCCTCCGCGCCGTCGGGCACGGGGTCCGGGGTCGCGTCGGGCGTGGGGTCGTCCTCGCCGTCCGGCGTGCCGTCCCCGGGCACGTCCTCGAGCGTGTCGTCCTCGAGGTCGGTCATGACGTCGTCGTCCGCGTCGCTTCCGTCGGGATCGGACTTGATGCCGCCGCCGCAGGCGATGAGGGCCGCTGCCGAGGCCAGCACGATGAGCGCTCTGATGTGGTCCATGTCTTCCTCCATGCGTGTGGGAGCGCTGGAATTCTAGCACCCGGTCGGGGGAGTGTCGAATGCGGGGGGATCGATCAGGAGCCGGGGATCACGGGAGGCACGACGAAGAAGATGTCGCGCGCGTCGAGCGGCGTGTACTCGTCGCCCCACACCGTGATCGTGGCGCGGAACCTGAGGGGAACGGTGGTGGCCGGGATGGTGGTGTTGCGCCGGGGGATGATGTCGAAGCAGACCGAGACGCCCGGGTCCACGTTCTCGAAGTAGTCCACCGTGGGCGCGGTGCCCGGCGTGCCCACGCTCAGGCCCGAGGTGCAGGTGCGCATCTCCTCGAGGATCGGGTCCCAGATCGAGGCGCCCGAGGTGTTCGTCTCGACGGAGTCGATGAACTCGGCCACCGCGTCGGTCATGTCGGACGTGTCGTCTTCCACGATGGCGTCGACGCGGATCGGCACGGCCGTGGCCAGCTCGCCAACGGCGTCCACCACCTCGGTGCCCAGCCCGCTGCCGTCCGAGGCGATCGTGAAGTAGAGGGGGTCGCCCGACGAGTCCACGGCGCCCGAGTCCGTGGCGATCTGCTCGCAGTGGGCCTCGCCGTATGTGCCGCCCGAGTTGATGCAGATGACCTTGATGTTCGCGGCCAGGAGCGCGGTCACGGCCTCGGAGTAGGTGGGCGGGACGTGACCGCCCAGGTTGGAGGGGTCGTAGGGGTGGATGTCTGCCGGGCCGTTGTGGAACGGCGCGTCCGTGACCATGACCACGATGGGCACGGCCCTGGGCCGGAAGCACGGGTACCCGAACTCGCTCGAGCCGCAGCCGGTCGCGGCTTCCAGGTAGGAGCCCAGGGCGCCGCCCGTGGCCGTGGCCCACAGGGCCGGGACGTCGCTCTCGGGCCCGTCGGCGCCCGAGTGCGTGCCCAGGGCGTTGACCGCGGTCTGGACCAGTGACGTGGTGTAGGTCATGGCCTGGTTGAGCTCGAAGACCAGGTCCGAGCCCGCGCCATAGGGCGACTCGGGGTAGTCGTCGAAGCGTCCCACGCCGTAGCGCGCGTCCTCGACCAGGGCGTCGATGCCC
>JAFDER010000113.1 GCA_019310245.1 Deltaproteobacteria bacterium | reverse complement strand
TCCCATCCCCATCCGCTCCCGGAGCGTCTCGCCCTCCAGGTACTCGAGCGCCACGTATGGATTGCCCTCCCACGAGCCCACCGCGTAGATGGTCACGATGTTGGGATGGTTGAACTTTGCCGTGACCCGCGCCTCGAACAGGAACCTCTCCACGGCGTCCGCGTCGCCCAGGTGCTCCGAGCGCACCACCTTCAGCGCCACCTTCCGTCCCAGGTTCGTGTCCCTGGCGAGGTACACCTCCCCCATGCCGCCTCGCCCCACCTGGCGGATCACCTTGAACCCGTCCACCAGGGTCCCGGGTCCTATCGGGTCCTTCTCGGAACTCACGTCCGTTCGAGTCTACAACGAAAGGCGGATCGGCCCAACTCGATCCGACTATGGAGTGCGGATGATCCTGCCGCCGCCGGGCCACACGCGGCGGAAGTGGTCCGGGTTGAGGGTGAGGAGCCTGTCCACTCCCGAGCGCTCGGCGGCGCGGGCGATGAGCGCATCGTAGATCACGCCTCCCGCCAGCCCCAGCTCGGACACCGAGCGCAGGACGGCGCTGTAGTCGGAGCCCCTCAGGGTCACGAGCCTGGCCGGTGCCTCCACGTTCTCGTGGATGAGCCGGCGGGCGAGCCCCGGAGCGATCTTCGGGCTGAGAGGCAGGCGGGTGAGCACGGAGTAGAGCTCCGCCAGCGTGTGGGCCGCGACGAGGAATCCGTGCTCGCCCCTCTTCGCCCGGCCGTGCCACTTCACCGCGGGTGCGTGGTGCGGGTGTGAGCGGACCATGGAGGCCACGAGCACGGACGTGTCGAGCATGAGCCTCATCGCAGACCCGTGCGCGTGACGAGCTCGGCCAGCCTCTCCTCGCGCTCATCGCGCAGCGCGTCCTCCATGTCCCCCGCGCTCGCGCCCGAGAAGACGAGCACGCCCTCCTCCTCGATCAGCGACGGAGCGGACGGCTCGGCCGTGAGCGTGAGCTCCTCCCCGCTCGCCTCGATCCGGATCCGGGTCCCCGGCGCCAGGCCGAGCGCCCTGCGGATCGGCTTGGGGATGAGGATCCGGCCGAAGCGGTCTATCGTCGTCTTCGCGCGCCTTCCCATATTGGTAATATGTATTGGCATTTGCCAATTGTCAATGCCAGAATCCGTGTAGCGCCCGTCTCCAGAGAGGACATCGCCGGATCGAGGCAGGAAGTTTCCGGTTCGATCAGGCGATGATCGCCTCGCGGACGCGCTGCAGGAGGGTGGCGACGTTGAAGGGCTTCTCGAGGAAGTTGTAGTTGCGCTCCTTGATCACCGACCACTGCGACTTCTCGTCCGTGTAGCCGCTGCACAAGAGGATCTTGAGATCGGGCCTTCGCGAGAGGAGGGTCTCGACGATCTGGATGCCGCTCTTGTCGGGCAGGACCACGTCGCTGAGGATGAACTGGAACGCTCCGGGGTCCTTCTCGAAGACACTGATCGCCTCGTCGTAGCTCCCGGCCTCGCGGACCTCGTAGCCGTTGGAGCTCAGCGCCGCGGAGACGAGAGAGCGCACCGAGGGATCGTCCTCGACGAGCAGGACCACCTCGCCCTGCCCCCTGTAGAGCTCGAAGGAGTCCCTCGCCTCAACCTCCTCGCCCGCGACCGGCGCCGAAGCGGGCAGGTAGACCAGGAAGGTCGACCCCTTGCCGGGATGGCTGATCACGTCCACCCACCCCTTGTGCTTGCGCACGATGCCGTAGACGACCGACAGGCCGAGCCCCGTTCCCTTGCCCGCCTCCTTCGTCGTGAAGAACGGCTCGAAGATGTGGTGCAGGGTGTCCGAGTCCATGCCGGTGCCCGTGTCGGTCAGCGACAGGCAGACGTGGTTGCCCTGCGACACGTGGACGTCCTGGGGCAGGAACCCGGCGCCGAGAAAGGAGTTCTCGGTCTTGATGGTCACGGTGCCGCCTCCGGGCATCGCGTCGCGCGCGTTCACTGCGAGGTTGACGATCACCTGCTCGATGTTGCCCGGATCGGCCTCGACCGACCAGAGCTCGGGCTCGAGCTCCACCTTCACCTCGATGTCCTCGCCGATGATCCGCTTGATCATCTTCAGCAGGTTCACGACCGCACAGTTGATGTCGACGGGCATCGTCTCCATGGGCTGCTTGCGGCTGAACAGCAGCAACTGGCGGGTGAGCGCGGACGCACGCATCGACGCCTCGTACACCTCGTCGAGCTGGGCCGCTGCGGGCCGTCCGGCGTCGAGCTCCATCATGGCCAGATCCGTCTGGCCGATGATCGTGGTCAGCAGGTTGTTGAAGTCGTGCGCCACGCCGCCGGCGAGCGTCCCGATGGCCTCCATCTTCTGCAGGGATCGGAAGCGCTCCTCGATGCGCCTGTGCTCGGTCATGTCGCGGCCGTAGAGGTTCACGTACCCCTCGCCCGTGATGGGGGCGACCATGAACGAGAGGTAGCGCCCGGCGCACTCCATGTCGATGACCCGGTCCCTGCCGGATGCCAGCGCCTCCTCGACCGCGCGTCCCATGTCCGCCGGGATCGGATCGCCCGCCTTGCACCCCCACTCCGAGAGGAGGAACGCGCTCGCCCCGTTGGCGTACAGGAGGCGTGCCTTGCCGGAGACGCGCAGGACGGGTGATGGGTCCTCGTCCGGGAACCTGGAGACGGAGCGGATCTCCACCTCGGCCTTCCTGCGCTCGTTGATCTCCTCCTGCAGGCGCACGTTGGCCTCCTTCAGCTCGTCCGTGCGCTCCGCGACCATCTCCTCGAGACTGTCCCTGTGCTTGACCAGCTCCTGCTCCATCTGCTTGCGGTCGGTGATGTCGATGCAGATCCCCCTCAGGCCCATCACCTTGCCGTCCTGGAGCACGGGTCCCGAGTGGATGAAGGCGTGGAACGTGCCGCCGTCCTTCCTCAGGGCGGTGTACTCCACGTCGTCCGGCAGGTCGCCCCCGAGGATCTTCTCGATGTTGGTGAAGGCCCTCATCCGGTCCTCGGGGATGACCAGCGAGGTGACAATCACCCCGGTCTCGAGGTCCTTCTCGTCGTAGCCGAACGCCTCGTAGCCCTGGCGGTTCACGTAGGTGAACTTGCCCGTCGTGTCGAACTCGAACAGGGACTGCGGCAGGTTCTCGGCCCACTCCCGGAAGCTCTCGTCGCTCGCGCGGAAGCTCTCCTCGAGCGCCTTCTGCCGCTCCTTGAGCTCGGCGAGTCGCTCTCGCAACCCCGCCACCTCGGCCTGCCACTGCTCGCTCGTCTTGGAGGTCTCGCTCATGTCCTCCCTCCCTTGCCGGGAAAGTATGGAGGATGACCGCAGAAGCATCAAGCGGGACCGGGGCATTGACACGCACCCGCTGCCTGTGGGATTCCATGTTGGAAATGGAGGCCGACATGAAGTCACGTCTCGCAATGACGATCGCATGCATTCTCATCGCCGCCCAGGCAAGCTGCGGCGGCGCCTCGCAGGCACCCCCGCCGGAGACGGTCGAGGTCGAGCCGGAGCCGGAACCGGAGCCCGCAACCGAGGCGGAGCCCGAGCCCGAGGAGCCCAAGGTCGACACCAAGCAGAAGGCGCTCGACGACGCGTTCGTCGAGGCGGTGGGCGACCACGACTGGACCGCGGCCTGGGCCTCTCTCTCGAAGGGCGCCAAGGCGTCCGCCGTCACGGGCAAGGTCGGGCTGGAGGACCTGCACATCGCGGCCCTCGAGGGCGGCCTGGAGAAGGTCGAGAAGCTCGTCGAGGAGGGCGCGGACGTCACGACCGAGTCCAGCGGCAGCCAGACGCCGCTGCACATGGCCTGCCTCGTCGGCAGCAAGGACGTCGCGGAGTTCCTCCTGTCCAGGGGCGCCGAGATCGAGGGCAGGGACTTCGTGGGCTACTCGTCGCTCGGATTCGCGGCGCTCGGCGGGCACCTCGAGCTCGTGCAGTTCCTCGTGCAGGAGAAGGGCGCGAAGGCGGGCAAGAAGAAGGGCGTCGAGGGATGCTCTGCACTCTACCCCGCGGTCGAGGCCGGCAACCTCGAGATGGTCAAGTACATCGTCAAGAAGGGGGCCAGGGCCAAGGACCTGTGCGGAACGGGAAACACGGCCCTGCACCTTGCCGCAGGCAAGGACCTGCTGGAGATCGCGAAGTTCCTGCTCTCCAAGGGAGGAAAGGCCAACCTGCGCAACGACAACGGCGCCACGCCCCTGCACTTCGCCGCGCGCGACTGCCCCGAGGAGTCCAGCTGCGTCGAGATGGCGAAGATCCTCATGAAGAAGGGCGCCGACAAGAGCTTCATGGACGGGGCGGACATGATGCCCTTCGACTACGCCGCCGAGAACAACAACTCCGAGCTCGTCGAGATCCTCCAGCTGTAGCTTTCACGGCCCTTCGACAGGCTCAGGGCCACGGATCGCTCAGGGCCACGGATCGCTCAGGGCAGCGGGGGCTTCTCGTACGTGCGGGTCTGGTACTCCTCGAGGTAGGCCGCGTGCTCCGCGTCCTCGGGGTAGCCGCTGCACGGGTAGGTCCCCATGCCCTGGTACGGCAGGGGGGTGACGAGGTCCGACAGGCTGAGGTGCTTGTAGAACAGGTTCGCCACGAGAACGTAGGTCCTGCGCATGCCCTTGGCCGGCCGTTCGACGGCCGGGAAGAACACCTCGAGCGCGTCGCCGTGCCTCAGGATGGCGAACGTGTCGTCGGCCGATTCGAGGAGCTCGAGCACGTCTCCGTAGCGGGTGAAGCTCCCGTAGGACCAGGCGTGCTCGTTGTCGGGCATGCTGTCGTCCCTGGCGATGGTGGGATGGACGAGGTTCGCTCGCGAGTGCGGCACCAGCCCGCCGTGCGAGAGCGTTGCGAGGCTGGCCCGGACGTGCTTCGTGACGACGGTGACGGGCTCGGAGTCGTCGAGCGCGATGCTGTCGATGACCCAGCGGATCGCGTGGACCTTGCCCATGTGGATCCGGATCCGGTGGTCGTCGCTCCGGAGCAGGCCCGAGATGTCGACTGCCATCCTCTTCATGTCGCCCGCGGGATTGCCGAAGCTTCTCGCCTTGATCCACTTGCCCTTCTTGCTCCGCACCTCGACGAAGGGCTGGACGAGCTTCTTGGAGGGGTACTTCCTCCTGTCGTACACGCTCCAGCCGTCGATGACGAGCCTCGCGTGCTCCGGGTTCTTGATCGTGCCGAAGTCGAGGACGATGTACGGCGATGTCGCATCGGCGATCACGCCGTCCTTCCGGGCGAGTGCCTCGAGCACGCCCTGACCCTTCTTGTTCGTGACCGAGACGGGAGGACGCGGATCACCGGTCGTGACGATCACGAACGGATCGGCGTATCCGTACGAGTAGGTGCTCTCGGCCGTGGAGCTCACGATCCGCGAGCCCTCGGGATGATCGACGACAAGCAGCTCGAGCTCGTCCACGTACGTGATCTCCGTCTGGGTCTCGCGGATCTTGATCCGGGTGCGGCCGGATCCGTCCTCCTGGAGGCCCTCGAGGACCACGTACTCCGGCCGGTAGTGCTTGATGTTCTGCGTGGTCAGCACGCTGGCAGGCAGCCCGATGGCCGGCCCCTGGATGTCGGTCAGGTAGTCGTACCCGTCCCCGGTCCAGGCGAACAGGAACGGGCAGGAGCCCGGCATGGTCATGTCGTAGAACGAGTCGACCGTGGACCAGGGGGAGACCGCGTCGATGTGATCGGCGTCGCGGGCCTGCACTCTCCAGTACCACATGCCTCCCGGAGGGATCGTGAGGCTCCAGGCCCGTCCGGAGATCCATCCCGACTCATGGGATGGAGAGGTGAAGTCCACCGAGTAGCTCATCTGCGCCTGGTACTCCACGGGATCGCCGTCCGGGTCCGTGACCGCGGACCAATCCAGCGAGACGGTGTAGGACATGCCGCCGCTCATCGTGTCGGGCTCGGGCACCGGGATCGGTGCGGGGGGCGCGTCGCTCGACCTGACCGAGAACGAGTCCGTGGAGGACCACTCCGAGACGACCGACGTGTCCGAGGAATCCCTCGCCCTCACACGCCAGAAGTGCGTGAAGCCGGTGTCCACCGTCACGGACCACGAGGCGCCGGAGATCCAGTCCGACGCGTGGTCCACGCTCCCGAACAGCGCGTCGTCGTCCACCTCGACGAGGTACTCGGCCACGCTGCCGCTCGGCGTTGCCACGGTGGACCACTCCAGCACCGCCTCGTAGGACCCCGTGCTCGTGCCGTCGGGCTCGTCCACGATAGCGGGAGGCGATATCGCCTCGTCGGACAGCGTCGTGAACGCGGCGTCCTCCGTGACCGTCACGAACAGGCACCGGTCGGTGCAGCGCACGGCGTAGTGGTACGTCGTGCCGGGCGTGAGCCCCGTGACGTAGGCGGAATGCTCCCTCGTCATGGCCTCGTTCGTGAACAACGAACCGTATCCCGTACTGGTCCCGTACAGGACCTGGGTCGTCGCGGGCTCGTCGGTCACCCACTCGATCGTGGCCGTTGTGGCCGTCATCTCGACGGACACCTCGCCCAGGATGGACGGCGGCCCGTCCTCCGCACACGGCTTCTGGCACGTGGACAGGATGACCGGCAGGGCGAGCAGGACGAGTTTCCTGTTTACGGCACGGAAGAACATCCTCGGATCCTAACCCCGGATCTCGGGCCGCGGCAAGCGCATGCCTCCTGCGAGCCGGAGACGCCCTCCGAGAAGCAGCGGGAAACTTCCAGAGCAGGTTCGACGATGTCCTTTCTGGATGTCGTTGCGGTTTCCAGAGACGGATGGACGGACAGGTCAGAATTCAGTACCATATAAGGACCTGCCAGGAGCGGTGGCCATGAAACTCGACGACGACGTGAAACCCATCACCTTTCTCAAGAACAGGACGGCCGAGCTGGTCAGGCACGTCTCCACGAGCGGACGTAGCGTCGTGATCACGCAGAACGGCGAGGCGAAGGTCGTCGTGATGGACGTGGCGCAGTACGACAGGTGGAGGCGCACCATGGCCCTGCTCAAGATCACGGCCATGGCCGAGGCCGACGTCGAGGCCGGCCGCACCCTCTCCCAGGACGAGGCCTTCGACCGGGCGACCCGCG
The DNA here is from genome assembly GCA_019310245.1 of Deltaproteobacteria bacterium. GTDB lineage: Bacteria > Myxococcota_A > Polyangia > DRWM01 > DRWM01 > JAFDER01. The sequence continues at coordinate 2,238 of JAFDER010000113.1, read as the reverse complement.
CGATCCGGGAGCGGTAGATGACGGCCAGGCGCCACCGCGTCGTCTGGACCGAGGCCGCGGCGCAAGACCTCGTGCAGATCGCGATCCACGTGGCCGATGAGTCGCCGGCTACCGCAAGGAAGCTCATCGAACGCCTCCGGACCAGGGCCTCCCGCCTGTCGGCTTTCCCCGGACGGGGACGCGTCGTGCCGGAGCTCGCCGGGGCAGGAGTGCTCGCATATCGCGAGATCATCTCGCGTCCCTACCGCATCCTCTATCGCCGGCAGGACCGCAACGTCATCATCGCTGCCGTCATCGACGGCCGACGCGACCTCGAGGACGTGCTCTTCGAGCGGCTCGTCCGCTGAATCAGGACTTCTTGGCCCTTCGACAGGCTCAGGGACACGGGGAAGTGCTCAGGGCTTCTTCTTGGCGGTGCGGCGGGAGGCGCTCTTGCGGGCCGTGGACTTGCGGGCGGCTGGCTTGCGGGTCCTGCGGCGGGACTTCGTCTCGCGCTCGCCGAACCAATTGATGATGGAGGGGCCGAGCTCCTTCTGGGCCCTGGAATTGCTATCTGGGTGGAAGGACGATCGCTTCCCCCGTGATGACGACCGTGTCGTCCTGGTTGGTGCAAGTGGTCGTGAAGCGGCACCGGCCCTTCGGCAACTTCTCTACCAGCTCCACGCTCGCCGTGATGGTTTCGCCCATCCGCACGGGCGCCTTGAACCCGAGCGTCTGCTCGAGGTAGATGGTGCCCGGGCCGGGAAGGCTCATCCCGAAGACGGCCGAGATGTACCCGGCGCCGAGCATGCCGTGGGCGATGCGACCCTTGAAGGGCGACGCGGCGGCGTAGACCTCGTTGAAGTGGGCGGGATTGAGGTCGCCCGTCACGCCGCCGAACATGACGACGTCCGCCTCGGTGACCGTGCGCGTCAGGCTGGCAGACATGCCGACTTCGAGCTCGTCGTAGGTCTTGCCCTTCACGGTGGACCCCCTCGCGTCGCGTCTACTCGTAGAACTTCTTGAGCTGGTCGAACGAGCCGTCCATGTTCTTGCGAAACTCCTCGCGCGCATTGCGGCCGTTCGCGAGCCACTCCTCGAGGAACTTCTTGAACTCGTCGTTGCCGGCACCGCTCTGTCCACCCGAGAACTCGAGCATCTTCTCGCCATACTCGAACATGGCGCTCCAGGTGTCCATGGTATGATCGTACATGTACTTCATAAACGAGATGTTCTGCCTGTAAAAGTCTTTTGGTTCCATCTACCAGTATTCAAAAATGGATCATTTCTTCGGGGGGTGTGTGTCGGGCTCCGCGAGGATCATCCTGGCCACGTCCTCCATCCCGCCCGGGATGACCACGCTGAGCGCACTGTTGCGACGGCCCACACCCACGGAATCCACATAGTAGGTCACGTAGATCGCGACCCCGGGGGGGAGATCGGCCAGGCTCATCTTCTTCGAGGCCTTGCTCCAGCCGAGGTGAGTCTCCTCGCTCAGGTGGAACTTGACGTCCTGCCGCTTGCCGTCGGCCAGGAGCTGCTCCACGACGATGAACCCGGAGGCCGGGTCGACCTTGCGCAGGACGCCCTTGACCGTGAACTCGGGACCACGGCCGGAAGCCTTGTCCAGGCTGGCCTCGGGCCCCCCCGTCCCGGCGTCGACCTGCCGGCCCGTCGACTCGAACGCCTCGTCGTCGGGGTCCAGCACCAGGGCCAGTGGCGAGGATTCGGGCTCTGCGATGGCCGCATCGGCCTGGACCACTGTCACGGCCCGCTCCCCGGCCCCGTCCACGGCCTGGCCACCGCCCTTGCACGACGAGGCCGCAAGGCACAAGGCCGAGGCCCCCGCGAGAGACGTGATGACCTTCATGAGGTGCCTCTACCCCGGTTTGATGGCCTCGATGGCCTGCCGTGTCATCTCGAGCTTGAGCTGGGCCCTGTCGAGAAACGACATGTTGTCGATGAGCAGCCTGCCGTCCAGGTGGTCCAGCTCGTGCTGGATGGCCACGGCCAGCAGATCCTCGGCCTCCATCTCGAACGGGGCGCCCGCGGCGTCCTGGGCGCGGATGACGATCCTCTTGGACCTCTGAACCTCCGTGTGGACGTCCGGGAAGGACAGGCACCCCTCCTCCCAGGTGATCTCCCCATCGCGCTCGATGATCTCGGGGTTGACGAACACGAGAAGATTCTCATGCCGGGGGATCGTTGTGTCGATCACGAAGAGCCTGCGCGAGACGCCCACCTGTGGTGCGGCCAGGC
>JAFDER010000506.1 GCA_019310245.1 Deltaproteobacteria bacterium | reverse complement strand
GGCTCCGGGACATGGAGCGCGACTCCCTCCTCGAGCTCAGGATGAAGCAGATCAAGGGCAGGCTCCGCGTCTGGTCCTGCATGCTCGGCTCGCTCATCCACGATCCCGTCAACGAGATGGAGCGCTGGCGGTCAAAGAAGATGCTCCAGGCAATCGATCACGTCATCCCCCCCAGGACATGGCAGAAGATCGGACGGGTCTCCGCACCCGCCGCCGCGGTGTCCTGGAAGCTGCGCATGAAGCTCATGGGGGACGTGATCCAGCCCTCCACGATCGTCACGCACTACAAGGCCGACGGCAGGGTCCCGATGCGTCGTCCCGCCGCCGTGGTCCCGATCACCGAGGCGAAGACCAAGTCCTCCCTCGACGTGGCCGCTGCCGCTTCCATGCTCTAGCCATCGGGCCAACGGGGTCAGACCCCGACACCTGACACTTGTTGAGCTCCTTGCCAAACGCTCGGCCAGCGGGAGATACTCTCGATCCATGAACAGAAGGACGCTCAGCCTGACAGGTGCGATCGTTGCGATCACCGTGGGCGTCCTCGTTCCGGTCCTGCTGTCCACGACCGTCGGCATCGTGGCCATCGCCATCGGCGAGAGCTCGGCGGACCTCGTCCTCGGCATCCTCGTCATCTGCCTCGCCGCCGGGGCGATCGGCGGTGGCGTGGCCGCCACGGTGCTTCTCGGCCGCCGCGCCCGCATCGCGCGCCTGCAGTCCGATCTCCTGGCCAACGTGACGCACGAGCTGCGCACCCCCCTCGCGGGCATCAGGCTCCACGCCCAGACGCTGCAGTCCGACATCGATCCCGAGCATCGCGAGGAGTGCGTGAACTCCATCGTGCGCGAGACCGTGTGGCTCGAGGCCATGATCGACCGCGTCCTGACCTGGCGAACCGCCTCCAAGGACTGGGCTTTGCTCGACCTGACGCGCGAGCCCGTGGGCGACGTGCTGGCGGCGGCGGCCTCCCGCTTCCGCAAGATGATCGATCCGGACGAGGTGGACTTCGCCGTCGACCTCGAGACCAGTGCTGCCGTGGAGCACGACCATCGGGCCCTCATGTCCATCATCCTGAACCTGCTCGTCAACGCCTACAAGTACACGGGGGACGAGAAGAAGATCCGCCTCGCCGCCCGGGACGAGTCCGACGAGGTGGTCATCACCGTGGAGGACAACGGTCCCGGCATCCCCCGGCGTCAGCACAAGCGCATCTTCGAGCCGTTCCACAGGGCCGACAACTCGCGCTCCGGAGCGGGCCTCGGCCTTGCCATCGTCCATCACCAGGTCGAGGCGCACAAGGGATCCATCACCGTCGACTCGGTCAAGGGTGAGGGGAGCACCTTCTCGATCCGTCTGCCCGTCGCGGAGGACCTGTGACGGAGAGTCCCCAGACCGTCCTCATCATCGAGGACGACCGATCCCTGCGCCGCGGCCTCGCCATGAATTTCGAGTACAAGGGCTTCAGGGTCCTGACCGCCGCGACCGGGGACGAGGGCATGAAGAAGGCCTTCGACGCCCGGCCCGACCTCATCATCCTCGACATCATCCTGCCGGGCCCCTCGGGCCTCGAGATCCTCTCCGCGCTGCGCTCCAGGGACCGCATGGTCCCCGTCCTCATCCTCTCGGCCCGCGACACCACGGACCACAAGATCGAGGGCCTGAACCTGGGCGCGGACGACTACCTCACGAAGCCCTTCGAGCTGCCCGAGCTGCTCGCCCGCGCCGAGGCCATGCTCCGCCGCCGCACCTACGACGAGCCCGTGCTCACCGTCGGCGATGTCACGATCGATCCCGTCAAGCGCACGGTCACGCTCGGCTCCGAGCCCGTCGAGCTCACCGCCCGCGAGTTCGACCTCCTGCTCCTGCTCGCCCGTGCCCCCGGCCGCCCCTTCTCCCGCGACGCCATCATCGACCGGGTCTGGGGCTGGGGCTTCTCCGGCACGAACCGCACCGTGGACAACTGCATTCTCGCCCTGCGCCAGAAGATCGAGGCCGACCCGGTCCGCCCACGGTACATCCTCACCGTGCGCCAGGTTGGCTACAAGCTCGAACCCTGATTGCCCCGAGGCGGAAAGCGGCTAGAATGAACATCGAAAGGGGCATTGCATGACATCTCTGGAACATCGCACCGGAATCCTCGTCGTGTGCCTGATCCTGGTCGGCTGCGCGGCCGGGAACTCGGGCCTCGACGGCACGGCCGACGCGCTCGAGGACCACGTCTCGGACACGGGTGGTGACGTGGCTGCGGAGCCGCCGCTCGATGCCCCGGTCGAACCCGCTCCCGATCCAGCGCCGGACGTCGCGGAAGAGCCGGCAGACGATCCGGTCGAGGACCCTGTCGTGGACACGGACACGGATCCGGATGTCGACCCCGGCTACGACCCCGGTTACGACCACGGTTACGACCCCGGATATGATCCCGGCTCCGATCCAGGCTACGACCCCGGCACGGACCCCGGCTCCGACCCGCCGACGGGCATCGTGTGGTGCGTGCCGGATCCTCCCACCGACTGCACCGGCTACACGTGGGGCTGCTGCCCGAGCGACAGGTCTGCCGTGTACTGCTATCACGGAGGCTCGTTCGGCGTCAGGTGCATGTACACCGAGCAGTGCGGTCCCGATTCGAGCACCGGGCAGATGGAGTGCATCTAGCGGGCTGGAGATCCGCTCGGCACGCGGCTCCACTCTCTGTATTGAAAAACATGCAGATCCGACCGGCAGGAGACGACGATCTGGACGTCGTGATGGACGTCGAGTCCGCGGCTTTCGGCTCCGACGCGGAGGCGGACCTCGTCCGTCAGCTTCTCGAGGATCCGTCGGCGCGGCCCGCGATCTCCCTGCTGGCATT
>JAFDER010000505.1 GCA_019310245.1 Deltaproteobacteria bacterium | reverse complement strand
GGCGTCTGGTCCACGTGCTGCCCCGGGCGGAGTTCAGGGAGCTGCGTAGCGACCGCAACCGTTACAAGATCACCGGCAAGGAACAGGAGCGCCTGCGCTCCTTCAGGATCGGATTCGTGGGCCTGTCCGTCGGACAGGCGACGGCGGTGACCATGGCGCTGGAGGGCATCGGAGGCCATTTCCGTCTGGCGGACATGGATCTGCTCGATCTCTCGAATCTCAATCGTCTGCGCGGCGGCGTCCACGACCTGCGCATTCACAAGGCCGTCATGACCGCGAGACGCATCAAGGAGATCGATCCCTACTTCGACTTGAAGCTCTTTCCTGAAGGCATCACCCCGGACAGCATCGACCGGTTCCTGACGCAGGACGGGAAGCTCGATCTCATCGTGGAGGAGTGCGATGACCTGTTCGTCAAGGTCCGCATCAGGGAGAGGGCCAGGGACCTCGGCATCGCCGTCATCATGGACACCTGCGACAGGGGACTCATCGATCTCGAGCGTTTTGACAGGGAGTCCGACAGGCCGCTCTTTCACGGGTTGACCGGCGACCTTGACGCGGAATCCCTCAAGGGCTTGAGCACGACCGAGAAGGTTCCACACGTCCTGAAGATCGTCGGCGGGAGCGCGATCTCCGAGAGAGGTGCGGCTTCGGTCGTCGAGATCGGCGAGTCCGTCTCGTCGTTCCCGCAGACGGCATCCGGCGTGACGCTGGGAGCGGCACTGGCCGCGGATTCGGCGAGGAGGATGCTGCTCGGAGAGCTGAACGGCTCCGGCCGCTTCTACGTCGACATCGAGCGCATCATCACGGACGAGCCGGTGGAGGATGAGGATCGAAACCCTTCGCCGGAGACGGGCCCCCCCCCGGCGGTGACCACACCGGCCAAGGAACGACCTGCAGGCGTCCAGACCCCTGCAGGCAGGGAGGAGATGGCCACGCTCGTCGGCCATGGAACCCTGGCACCTTCGGCCGGCAACTGCCAGCCCTGGAGATTCGTGGCACGAGGTGACGTTCTCGACTGTCTTCTCGATCGGAGCAGGGCCTCGGCCTTTCTCGACTTTCGACACGGTGCCGCCCATGCAACCATCGGCGCCGCCGTCGAGAACATCGCCCTGGCCGCCAGGGCTGCTGGACGGGAGACCGAGGTCGAGCTGTTTCCCGAACAGGACGAGCGACTCGTGGCCCGGGTCGGATTCTCGCGTTCCAGGAGCCTCTCCGGCGATGCGGCGATTCCCGACCTCATCCGGGCGCGGGTCACGAACAGAAAGCTCGGTAAACGGGCACCGCTGGACGACGAGATCGCCTCAAAACTTGTCCGATCCGCCGCAGCGCGGGGAGCGCGGCTCCTGCTCCTGCGCTCGGACGAGGAGCTCGACGAGGTGGGCAGGATCCTTGGCTCCGGAGACCGGCTCCAGCTTCTCTGCAAGAAGGCTCATGCCGAGATGATGTCCGAGCTACGCTGGTCGCGGGAAGAAGTCGAGGCAACACGAGACGGCCTCGATATCGCCTCGATGGAGTTCTCCTCAGCCGACGAGGCGGCCGTGAGGATCATCTCCTCGTGGCCGGCCATGAGGATGGTCGAGCGCGTGGGCGGAGGCAGGGCTCTCGAGAAGCCGGCCGTCAAGGCAATCGAGGGCTCGTCGGCGGTGGGTCTCGTGATCATCGAGGGAACTGGCCGGCAGAGTTACGTGAAAGGAGGACGCGCCATGCAGCAGGTCTGGCTCGCAGCCACGGCACATGGACTGGCCTTCCATCCCATGACCGGTCTCTGCTACCTCTTCGCCCGACTCGAACGAGGAAACGGCGAGGGATTCACGGATGGTGAGGTCGCCACTCTCCGCAAGCTCCGAGAGAGGTACACGCGGCTCTTCGGACTCCCGGAGGGCCACGCCGAGGTGCTGATGTTCAGGCTCTCGCGTGCGGAGCCGCCCACCGCCAGGTCCATCAGGCGCAGGCTGGAAGATGTACTCGTCTTCGAGTGAACGGCAACGCCATCGAGGAGGTGCCGGCCGATGAGAGCGCTCATCGTTCACGTACCAATGGGATTTTCGCGTGATGACTGGTCCCACAATTACATCAACATCATGCCCATGGGGGTCCTCTCGGTCGCCAATCATGCGAACCGGAATGGTCATCACGTCAAGGTGATGAACACCGCCGTCCTCGGAAGTCGTGATGAAGCCCTCGAGAGCGTTCTCGAACGAATCGAGAAGGAGCGCTTCGAGGTCGTCGGATTCACCCTTCACTGGCACCTTGCGGCATACGACGTGATGTTCGCCGTCGAGCAGGTCAAGGCGCGTGCGCCTGCGGTCGCCACGGTGATCGGAGGGAGCACGGCCTCCATCCACGCCCGCGAGCTCATGGCCCTCGGAGCGTCGCTGGACGCCGTCATCCAGGGAGACGGCGAGATCCCGTTTGCGAGGTACCTGGACGAGATGTCGCGCGGTGAGGAGCAGCGGGATCTGGCCCTGGTGCCGAACCTCCACTGGAGAGACCCGGGCTCGGGGCATGTGGCATTCACCGGCCTCACGCATGTCGCGAACCGGGAGCAAGCGGACTCGTTCGACTTCGGACCCGCGGCCCTGTACGGCACAAGGGACTACGCGAACGGCTCGTCGATGTTCGAGGCCATCAGGGGAGACCGCACGAAGACCGTCGAGGAGACCATCGAGGACAAGTGGTTCTTCCTGAACGTGGGACGCGGCTGCAACCTGAACTGCATCTACTGCGCCGGCAGCAGGCTCGCACAGGAGAGGTACTTCGGCAGGTCCGAAGTCGTGATTCGATCGGTCGACGCGGTCGTGAAAACGGTCAGGTCCGCCCACGAGGCCGGGTTCGTCTCCTT
>JAFDER010000504.1 GCA_019310245.1 Deltaproteobacteria bacterium | reverse complement strand
GATCAGGAGCAACATGGTCCTATGGTAAACAGTCAACATCGACCGTCCGATCCCTCCCCCTTCTCGAAACGCTATTCTTGAACCAGCACCACGGCAAGCGTTGCAGTGCAGGGGGGGGGGGGGGATCCATCACCGAGGGAGCATCGTGCTAATCCGCACTCGGAGGTTTGTCTGTCTCGCACCGTCTACTTATTATCCGCCCCACCGGGAGGCAGAAGTGTTCGAGAGGTTGGGAAAAAGGTCTGGAGGCAGGGATCGCGGCGACGTGCACATGGGCGAGCCCGGCTTCCTGCGCAAGCTCGTGAGGCCACGGAAGCTCGAGTCAGTCTTCCTCTTCGTCACGTCGAAGTGCAACTCCAACTGCCGCACGTGCTTCTACGCGAGCGAGCACCAGGAGGGCCGGGACATGACGTTCGACGAGATCCGGCGGATCTCGGACACGGCTCCGGACTTCGACAAGCTGTGGATCGCCGGCGGCGAGCCCTTCCTGCGCAAGGACCTGGCCGAGATCATCGAGATGTTCCACCGGCACAACGGGGTCAAGGCCATCAACCTGCCCACGAACGGCCTGCTCCCGGACCCCGTGGAGAAGATCGTGGGCCGGCTGCTCGACTCCTGCCCAGGGATGACGATCCACCTCAACTTCTCGCTTGACGGACTGGGAGAGACCCACGACCAGGTCCGTCGCGTGCCCGGCAACTTCGACAAGACCGTGGCGACGATGGAGCGGATCGAGAGCGCCTTCGGCAGCCATCCCCACCTGCACCGCAACGTCGCCACGGTGGTCACGCCCATCGCGTACGAGGGTCTGTTCGACCTGGGCGCCTATCTCTTCCAGAAGTTCAACCTGGCCACCCAGTACTTCGAGTCCGTGCGGGGCGAGCCGAGGGATCCGGAGCTCGAGCCGATCGACCGGGCCCGTCTCGAGGCCCTTCACGAGAGCCTCATGCCCCTCTACGAGGGCATGGCGGACCGCCTCTTCGGCGAGATGCGACCCGGCGTGCGGGACTTCGCCAGGCTCTACTTCATCGGAACGATCCGCTTGCTCTACCGGCTCCAGGAACAGAACCTGGAGGGGCCGTGCGACTGGGGCATGAGGTGCACGGCCGGCCAGACCACGTTCGTCATCGATCACGACGGAGGCTTCCGCGCCTGCGAGCTGCGCCCGCGCATCGGCCGCATGCAGGACTTCGACTTCGATCTCGGAGCAGCCCTGCGTTCCACCGGGTTGCGTGACGAGATCGCGGCCATCGGTGGTGGAGCGCGGGCCAACTGCTGGTGCACCCACACCTGCTGGATGCTCGCCTCCCTGAAGTTCAGCCCCGGGACGCTGCTCTACAGGATCCCGCGCGCCTACTTCGATTACAGGCGCAACGGCTCGCGTGCCTTCGACCCCGCCGAGCACCGCCTCCGGGACATCGAAGAGCGCATCGAGCAGGCCCGATCATGAGGTGAGGCGTGAGGGTCTTGCTCTCGAGCCGGGGCTCGCGCGGAGACGTCTTCCCGGTCCTGGCCATCTCCCGCGAGCTCGCACGACGGGGGCACGACGTGCGCCTGTGCGTGCCGGAGAATTTCCGCTCCATCGCGAGACAGATCGGCAACGAGCTCCACTGCTACGACGAGGACTCCGACGAGGTCATGCGCTCGATGGGCTCCGGGTGGCGGGCCGCCCGCAACGCACTCGAGTGGTTCACGCGCGGCATCGAGGCCCAGTTCGAGCTCCTGGTCCCCGCATCCGCGGGCGCCGACGTGCTGGTCTCGAGCGTCAACGAGGTCGCCGCCTCCAGCGTTGCCGAGCACCGGGGCATCCCGCACTTCAGGGTGGCCCTGGCGCCCGTCATCCCGGGAGAGCAGCCTCCTCCCCTGCAGCCCTACCAGCGCCTCCCCACGCTCCTGAACCGTGCGTCATGGCTCGCTCTCAACGCGTCCACCGACGTGCTCTTCGGCAGGCAGATCAACCGCACCCGCCGCGAGCTCGGACTCGATCCGGTCCGGCGCATGCCGGACTGCCTGGCCGCCTCGAGCCACACGCTGCTCGCGATCAGCCCGATGATCAGCCCGCCCGCCCGGGGCTGGCGCTACCCGTACACCTACACGGGCTACCTCCACGACTTCGACTCCGCTGCCCTCGATCCCGCTCTCGAGCGCTTCCTCGAGAGGGGCCCGAAGCCCGTCTACGTGGGATTCGGCTCCGTCAACATCGAGGATCCGCGGCGGATGACGGCCACCATACTCGAGGCGGTCCGGCTCTCGGGTTGCCGCGCGGTCATCGAGCGCGGCTGGACGGGCCTCGGCGGCGGCCCGTCTCCCGAGGGCGTGATCTTCGTCGACGAGGTTCCCCACGCGCGGCTCCTGCCCCTGGTGCACGGCATCGCCCACCACGGCGGCAGCGGCACGATCCACAGCGCGGCCCGCGCCGGCATCCCGCAGTTCGTGATGCCCCAGATCGCCGACCAGTACTACTGGGGCCACCGGATGCACGCGCTCGGGCTGGGCCCCCGGCCGGTTCCGCCGAAGGACCTCACTGCGGCGCGGCTCGCCCGGGCGCTCAACGAGCTCTCCTCGCCCTCCTACAGGAGCCGCGCCGCGTCTCTGTCACGCAGGATCCGGCAGGAGAACGGCGTCGAGAAGGCCTGCTCCGTCATCGAGGGCCGAGGCGGGAAGCGGCGCGGGAACGTGAAGCTGCAGCAAACGGAGAGAAATCTACCATGAAAATCGAAGGGAGAAGATGTACCAGTCCAAAATGGAAAATGTGCGTTGATGAGACCCATGTGGATCTTCCCTGAAACACGACAAGATGGTTGAATATGTCGCTTATGAACAAGGTCATATCGGAAGTCCCGACA
>JAFDER010000503.1 GCA_019310245.1 Deltaproteobacteria bacterium | reverse complement strand
GGCCCGACTGCATCGACGAGATGGTGGTCCTGCCCTGGACCGAGGCCAGCCTCACGCCTCCGCTCCTGCGCTCCGGCGTCGTGGTCATCGACACCGGAACGCCCGGCGGCTACGGCAGCCCATACACCGTCAACTTCGAGTCGTCGAGGCCGTACGTCTCGAGCATCGCCGGCACCTGGAGAACGCCGTACGAGTACGCCGCGGCGGCCCTGTCCACCTCGGCGCTCACCATGGTTGGCCTGAACCCGCCCTACGACGTGGTCTCGGCCGTGGTCGACGCATCGATCGTCTCGGCCACGGTCGTGGGAGAGGCCGTGCACTCGGTCGACGAGCCCTTCATCTCGGAACTCGAGTTCTTCGACTTCAACGATCCCATCGTGCTCCACCAGCCGGACAGCCCGGTGCACTTCTTCGTCCACCCGTTCTTCCACACGTCCGACCCCAGCGAAACCGGCCACGTGTGGATCTTCCCGCTCGGGCCGGACGGCACGTCCGCCGGCGAGCCGTTCCAGCTCGACATGGACCAGAAGGTTCCCCCCGCATTCGACGCCACCATCGACGACGAAAACGGCCACATCTTCCTGGCCTGGATGCACGACACGCCGGACCCGGCCGTGCTCGAGCGCATACCGGGCTACACCGTCGCCGAGGTCGTCTGCGAGTAGGGGAGGATCGACCTACGGCGTCTCCACGACGCCGAAGTCGACGAAGTCGTCCCTCTGGCTCTCGAAGCTCGCGCGGATCCAGGCCGGGCTGCGCGCCACGCCCGAGACGTGCACCTCGTCGGCCGTGACGTCCATGCGGCTGTCCTCGTTGGAGTCGTGGTAGCGCCCGATGTAGAACCCGTACGGGAGGGGATCGTAGTTGATGGCGCCGCTCGTGGCCGACGAGCCCACCTCGACGGCGTCCACGTACAGACGGATGGCGGTGCCGTCGTACGTGCCCACCACGTGGTGCCACTCGCCCGTGGGCAGGTCGTACGTCGTCTCGATCCAGCCGTCCAGCACGGTATTGACCCAGAAGACGAACGGGCCGCCCGACGAGATCGTGCCGAGCCAGTAGCCCGACTCGTTCGAGCCGTTGTCCCACTGCTGTGCGACGGCCGCATTCCAGTCATCGTACGCGCCCACGTCGAGCCAGGCCGCCACGGTGAGCCCGTACTCGGGCCTGAGGCTCGCGTGGTCGCCGCAGAACGCCCAGTCGTCGTCCCCGTCCATGGCGTAGGTCCCGGCGACCCGGCCCGCGGACCAGTTGTCCGACTGGCTCAGGCCGCAGTGGTTGTTGAGAAGGGACGAGTCGAACGTGTCCGGCCCGGAGCCCTCCGACAGATGGTAGACGCCCGAGAAGCTCGGGTCCCACACGAGCTCGGCCGCGGGGTCGTTCGTGTCGCCCACGTGTGCCGTGTTGTCCGGCCGGGTCGAGTCGAAGTAGAGGAACAGCACGGTGTCGTACATGTACGAGACGAGGGGAACTCCCACCCACAGCCACGCCTCCCGGCCGGAGGAGCTCCAGCTGTCGATCTCCACCGGACACTCCGTCACGCCGTCGTCCTGCGTGATCGCGATGCGCCAGCGCATGGAGTCGTCCGTGAGCTCGTCGAACACGAACGTCACGTCCTCGCCCTCGCGCCCGGCGGTGGCGGAGAGGTGCACGAGGGCCGGGAAGTCGACGAGGTTGTCCGGCACGTCGTCGTGGTCGAGGAGCAGCATGACGCGCCGTCCCCAGCCGTCGAGCCACCCGTCATCGGCGTCCTCGCCCGCGACGTCGCCGGAGGAGTCCGGGACCGCGTCGGCGCCGTCGGCCGGCACGAGATCGTCCGGAACGTCGGCCGGCACGTCCAGCCCGTCCGTCGGCACGTCCGAAGACACGTCCGGCACGTCGGTCGCATCGCCGGTCCCGTCACCCGGGACCTCACCCGTGTTCTTGAACGAGCAGCCGAGCACCACGAGCACGCCCAGGCCGAACGTTGCGAAATATTTGTTCATCCCCAAGGAGACACCTGACATCATCATGCGTCGAGCACACCCCGGGGTCAAGCGGAGCGATCGGTGTTGCCTCATGCGCGGCCGGCCTTATCGATCTGTCGACACGAGCTTCACACCGATGTAACTTCCCGGATGCAGGACACGCGAGCAAGGAGGGACTTCCCAATGGACGATGCGATGAAGAAGGTGGTCGAGGCGCTCAGGAAGGCGATACAGGCCGAGATCGAGGGACAGCACTTCTACAGGATGGCCTCGAGGAGCACGGACGACCCCCGCGGGAGGGAGGTGTTCGAGCAGCTGGCCCAGGACGAGGTGGACCACGAGAAGTTCCTGCGCGCGCACTACGATCACATCATCGAGAAGGGCACGCCGAGCCCGGACGCGAAGCTCGGCACGCCGAAGACGCTCCCGGAGTCGAGCCCCATCTTCTCGGACGCCATCAAGTCGCGCATCGAGCACGCGCACTACGAGATGACGGCGCTCTCGGTGGGCATCCAGCTCGAGCTCTCGGCCGTGAAGTTCTACAAGCAGGCCGCCGGGCAGACCGCCGACCCCCTCCTCAAGCAGCAGTTCAGGGACCTCTCCGAGTGGGAGTCCGGCCACTACCAGGCCCTGCTCCGCCAGCAGGAGGAGCTCAAGGAGGATTACTGGGCTTCATCCAACTTCGCGCCGTATTGATTCTGCTGCAGATCCGCCGTGGTTACTCGGGAGCGCCGGCGACGATCCAGCGCTCGATGAGATCGAGCTCGTGAGGGGTGAGCGAGCCGCCCACGGGCATCGTGCTGCCGGAGCCTCCGACCGAGGACTGGGTGCCGATCACCTTGTGCCACAGGTAGCTGTCCGCCGTGGAGCCGGGCTCGATGCGGT
>JAFDER010000502.1 GCA_019310245.1 Deltaproteobacteria bacterium | reverse complement strand
CACTGGGCCGACGGGTCCCCGGGGTCCGGGTAGGTCATGTAGGCGGGCGGGGTGAAGGAGATGTGCATGTGGTGGTGGTGGAAGTAGAACCACCCGCGGCCCGCGTTCACCTCCTCGTACGTGAGACTGGGGCCTGAGCACGAGGAGCTCTCGATCCACCCGTCGGCGCAGAGACGCTCGAACGCCCAGCGGATGATGGGCCCGGCCTTGCCGTCGCACCCCACCACGCGCAGGCCGGTGTGCTCGTAGATCGCGCCCAGGAAGAGCGCCGTGCGCCACGGGTCGAGCAGGTGCGGGTACTCGGTGCAGTGGTACGCCTCGGTGCCCCCTTCCATGTGGTTGCAGATGACTCTGGCGCGGTTGTCCGGCGTGTGGGCCTGGTAGTAGGCCACGTCGATGTCCCGGCCGTCCGTGTGCGTTCCCACGGGGTGGCCCGGACTGCCGACGGACGTGCCCGGGATGGAGCCGTCCTCCTCGCTCATGTCGATGAGCCCGAGCGGCGAGCCCGTGCCGAACGTCCAGTCCGCTGCCAGGCACGCCGTCTTGGCCGTGGCGTACTTGATCATCATCACCGCGTCGCGCCTGAGCCACGAGCGATACTGGTTCGTCGACGACTCGCCGTTCTCGGGGTAGTCGTAGTAGCCCGGCCCCTCGGTGGGATCGAACTGGATGAGCTCGCCGCAGTAGGTGGACCCGCCGGTGCAGAACAGGGGAGGCAGGTCGCACGTGATGCTGCCCGAGTAGGCGCCCGGCCCGTCGCCCACGTCGGGCACGCAGTAGGTGTCGTAGATGCACACCTCGCCCGGCTCGCACACGTCGTCGCCGCACTCCGAGATCGAGTCCGAGCAGAACGAGCCGCACGAGCCGTCGCAGTCCATGCCCGCGGTGGGGGTGCACACCCCGGCCGTGTTGCACTCGCCCACGCACTCGAAGACCGTGCAGTCGGGCCAGCATACGGGGCTCGTGAAACCCTCCACGGGGAAGCAGCGCATGTTGTTGGGGCACTCGACGATCGAGCCCGGCTCCGCGCACTCGTCCGCGGCCCGGGTCATGCAGATGCCGTACACGCACACCCCCTCACGGGCCTCGAAAGGCAGGCAGTCCGAGTCGCACGTGCAGGGCCCTGCTCCGGGCAGGAATGGCCCCACGGGGCCGCCGTCATCGTCCGGGACATCGGTGGGCGCGTCCTCGGTCTCCTCCATGGGATCGTCGATCGCGTCGGGCCCCGCGTCCTCGTTGCCATCCGTGGAGTTGCTTCCGCAGGCAGCGAGGAGAGCCGCGAGTAAACACGCAATACATGCTCTGGACATCATGTCGCGCCCCCATTGCTCGTGGTTGGAACTGCTCCAGTCTAGCACGAATTCGGGCCAGCAGTGCTACGGGAACGCGATCCCCAGGCCGCCGGCCACGTCGATGTTGAAGGCCACGTCCGGCGCCAGGAGGTCTCCGTTGACCTCGAAGACCAGGCTGAAGACCGGGGTGAAGTGGTAGATGATGAGCGCGCCGAGGTTGACGTCGATGAAGCCGGACTTCTTGTAGATGTCCACATTCTCGCGGCTCGAGAAGGGCCACAGGTCCGTGCGGATGAAATCGTCGGGCTCGGTGCGGGGATCGAGCACGTTCGAGATGCGGTGCTTCATGTGGCCGTAGCCCACGCCCGCCATCCAGAAGATGTCGATGTTGTGCTTCGAGTAGAAGATCCTGCCGAGGCGGAAGCCCAGGATCCACGCGTCGTACTCGTCGTCGTAGCCCTCGATGATACCCCGCGTGAACCCGAACCACGCGTAGCCTCCGAGGAGCCAGCCCGTGGGCAGGATGTACGCCGCGACCCAGCGCGCGGCCGTGCCCGAGTCGTGCATGCCCTTGCCCACGCTCGGCCCGTCCCCGCCCCTCTCCGTGAGCGGGTTGTCCTTGTAGGCCTTGCCCGAGACCCACCCCGATCCGGCGGCAACCATGAACCCCACAAAAGCCTTGCCCACGGTGGCGCCCTCGATCTTGTAGGCTGGTGTCTTGGGCTTCTGCTTGCCCTTCTTCACTGACTGATCCTTGCTCGTGAGCCCCACTCCATCGGGGACGTCCATCTCCGAGGCGATCGCACGCCCCGTCACGAAAACGAGCGCAAGCACGGCGATCAGAAGGGCTTTCGCTGTCTGGCTCATGGGCTACCGTGGACTTTCGACCTTCGCAATGAGGCTGTCAACCGGGTCAGAGGCAAGGCACGGGGCTGATCTTCTCCAGGAGGTTCATGTACACGCTCACGGGGTGGTTCTTCTTCATGTTCTCGAGCATCTTCTCGATGAGCACCTGCTGCCTATCGCTGACGAACTTGGCCACGATCGAGTACCTGACCTTCTTGTAGGGCGTCCACTTCTCCTCGCGCGTCGACAGGAGCATGAGCACGTGCCATCCCTTCGACGAGGGAAGCGGGCTCCTGTGCAGGTCGCCCTTCTTCTTGATCTTGAACGCGGCCTCGGCGAGCTTCATGGGCAGGACGTGGCCCGCGGCGCCCAGCCCCTCCAGGTCGAACCAGGCCGTGCGGCCAGAGGTCTCCTTGGCCGCGGGATCGAGCGAGAAGGATCGCGCGGCCTTCGAGAAGGCCTTGACGGTGATCTTCTCCTCGACGAACTGCTTGATGAGCTTCGCCGCCGCCTTCTTCGGCTTGACGATGATCTGCACCACGCGCCGCTGGTCCGGGTGGATCATGTACTTGTCGGAGTGCGCCCGGTAGTACTTCTTGTACGCCTCCTCGCTGATCTCCGACGCGGCCTGATCGCGCATGTCCTTGCGGATCATGTCGGCGAGCTCCCGCTTCTGCAGCAGCGAACCCACCTGCTTGCTCTCGTAGCCCTTTC
>JAFDER010000501.1 GCA_019310245.1 Deltaproteobacteria bacterium | reverse complement strand
TCGGGGATCTTCCCCGACGAGGCTGCCCAGACCATCGGCCGCGGCGGAGGGAGCTTCAACTCGGGTTCGACGTCGGGAAGTGTTCTCTTCTTCGTCATCGCCCCGGCTAGATGAGAGGCGCTCCCTTGTACTCGCCGAAGACCTTGCGCAGGACGTCGGAGATCTCGCCGATCGTGGCGTCCGCCTCCACCGCGTCGAGGATCCGCTCGAACACGGGCGCGTCTGGTGTGGAGGCCGCGTCCTCGAGGGTCTTGATGGCGGCGGCGTGCTTCTGCGCGTCCCTGCGGGCGCGGAAGGCCTGCAGCCTCTGGACCTGCTCGCGGCCCACCTCCTCGTTCACGCGCAGGACGTCGGGCCTCGTCGACTCGTCCTCCTGGAACTTGTTCACGCCCACAACGATCTTGCGTTTCTTCTCCACGTCGAGCTGGTAGGCGTATGCAGTGTTCTGGATCTCCTTCTGCACGAACCCGGCCTCGATGGCCTGCACCATGCCGCCGATCTCGTCGATGCGACGGATGTAGTCCACGGCCCTGTCCTCGATCCGGTTCGTGAGCGCCTCGATGGCGTAGGAGCCGCCCAGCGCGTCGACGAAGTCGGCCACGCCGGACTCGTGGGCGATGACCTGCTGGGTGCGGAGCGCCACGCGCACCGCTTGTTCCGTGGGCAGGGCGAGGGCCTCGTCGAACGAGTTGGTGTGCAGGCTCTGCGTTCCCCCGAGCGCGGCCGCCATGGCCTGGAGCGTCACGCGCACCACGTTGTTGAGCGGCTGCTGGGCGGTGAGCGAGCAGCCCGCCGTCTGCGTGTGGAAGCGCATGCTCATGGCCTTGGGGCTCGTGGCGCCGAAGCGGTCCTTCATGAGACGGGCCCAGAGGCGACGCGCGGCCCTGAACTTGGCGATCTCCTCGAGGAAGTTGGAGTGGCAGTTGAAGAAGAAGCTCAGACGGCTCCCGAACCTGTCCACGTCCAGGCCCATGTCCACGGCCGCCTTCACGTACTCGAGACCGTCGGCGATCGTGAAAGCCACCTCCTGGATCGCGTCGCACCCGGCCTCGCGCATGTGGTAGCCGGAGATGGAGATCGTGTTCCAGCGCGGGACGTTGTCCCCGCAGTAGCGGAAGATGTCCGTGACGAGCCGCATCGACGGCGTGGGCGGGTAGATGTAGGTGCCCCTGGCGATGTACTCCTTGAGGATGTCGTTCTGCACCGTGCCGCCCAGGGCCTTCGCCTCGATCCCGCGGCGCTTCGCCACCGCGATGTACATGCCCAGCAGGATCGAGGCCGTCGAGTTGATCGTCATCGACGTGGTGACCTTGTCGAGCGGGATCCCGTCGAAGAGCGTCTCCACGTCCTCGATGGAGTCGATGGCCACTCCCACCTTGCCGATCTCGCCGCGACTCATGGTGTGGTCCGAGTCGTAGCCGATCTGGGTGGGAAGGTCGAAGGCAACGCTCAGACCGGTCTGGCCCTTATCGAGCAGGAAGTGGTAGCGCTTGTTGGTGGCCGCGGCGGTCCCGAAGCCCGCGTACTGCCTCATGGTCCAGTAGCGGCCGCGGTACATGTTCGGCTGCACGCCGCGCGTGAAGGGCTCCTCGCCCGGGAAACCGAGATCCTCGAGATAGCTCGTGGCCTCTGCGTCGAGCGGCGTGTAGAGAGGCTCGGGATCGGTGTCGTCGGCGAGCATCCCGCCCAGCTTCCTGGGAGGTCTCTTCTCC
This sequence comes from Deltaproteobacteria bacterium, assembly GCA_019310245.1. Classification (GTDB taxonomy): domain Bacteria; phylum Myxococcota_A; class Polyangia; order DRWM01; family DRWM01; genus JAFDER01. The sequence goes on along the minus strand of JAFDER010000501.1, from coordinate 1,150 downwards.
TCGGCCCTGACGAGCTTGTCACGAAAGGCATCCACTGCCAGCTTCAGCTTGTCGGTCATTGTTTCAGCTCTTCTTCTTTTTCTTCATCAATATCTGCTCGAGCTTCTCGCTCAGGACGTTTCCCAGCGTCTCGAGGGTGTCCCGGAGGGTGGGAGAGTGCTTCCACACGTCCCTGAGCACGCACACGAAGGCGCCGGCGGAGATGTTCCTGATGACGACGGGCAGGACGAGGAGCGACGGCTTGCCTTCATCGAGCACGTGCTCGATGAATCCGTACTCGGCGAACTCGGTGATGGGGCCCATCATGCCGCGCCTGCGCTCCATGGCGTGCCAGACCTCGCGCGGCGCGGGAGGCACGATGAGGATCTCGTGGACGTCGCACTGCAGGCCGGCTTCGAAGCCGGCCGAGCAGTTCCATCCGCCCAGATTCTTGCCCTTGCGTGCGAGGAACACGGCAGGGCCGAAGAACCTGTCCATGAACGCGAGGGCGGACGAGAGCACCGCATCGCGCGTCTCGAGCCCATGCACTTCCTTGCTCCAGCGCTCGACGGCCGTGGGGTCGAGGCTTGCGGTCTTCTTCTCAGGCATCCTCGAAGGCGCCGCCTTGGCCTCGGGCGTCTCGGGCTTGGTCTCCTTCTTGGCACGATCGGGGGAGATCTTGTGCTGGATGATCGCCTCGACGGCCTTGCGCTTGGTCATCGGCTGGGGAGGGATGATGTCGCTCCCGGCCTTCGCGCCCAGGATCACGTTCCTCGTCACCACGATGGGAGACGCGTGCTCCTCGCGCTCGTCGATGATCGGCCCCTCCCAGGTGACGGCATCCTCCTCGATGGCGTCCTCGAGGGCAGAGCCGGACTCCTCCCAGTCGTCCTCGTCCACGAGCAGCAGGGGGACGTCCTCGTCCTCTGCGTCCACGTCGAACTCCACGTCGACGCTCTCCTCCTCGAGTTCTTCTTCCGGTTCCCCGGCCTCCTCCTCCGGCTTCGAGATGACATCCTCGAGCGGGATCTCGCGCTTCGTCGCCTTCATCGTCCTGGACGTGGCAGGCTCGGGATCCTTGCTGGCCGCCTTCTGGCGATGAGCGAGCGTTCGGCTGAGATCGAACGGAGCGTCCCAGTCCCCAGGCTCGGGGCCCTCATCCCCGTCGGAC
>JAFDER010000500.1 GCA_019310245.1 Deltaproteobacteria bacterium | reverse complement strand
GCACGTGCCCGAGCAGTCGGTGTATCCCTCCTGGCAGGACAGGACGCACACGCCGGTCTGGCAGACGTGGCCCTGGGCGCAGGCCAGGCCGCAGGCCCCGCAGTTCGACGGATCATTCAAGAGGTCGGTGCAGATTCCGATGCAGTTGAACGTGCCCGTGGGGCACTCCTCGCTGTTGGCGCAGGAGACCATCGTGAAAAGGGCGATGATGAGGATCGGATGCTTCATGGCTGACGCACGTCCTTTCTTGCCTGTAGTATTTTCGAGATTCGCCGCCCGGTCAAGCAAGGCGCGCGTGCCGGATACCTTCGGGACGTGGAATGCAGTATGAAAGGGAATGGGAGACGTTTCGCGAAACCTCCTTGCCGCCCCGTTCGAGGACGCCTACTGGGTCGACCCGGGGCGCTTCATGGCCGGCCCGCACCCCGGAGGCGGCAGCGCGGAGGCCACGAGGGCCCGGACAGCGTCCCTGCTCGAAGCCGGGATCCTGTGCGCCATCAACCTGACCGAGCCTCACGAGGAGAAGCAGGAGGACCGCTACGAGGACGTTCTGAGCGCCCTGGCGTCCGACCGGGGCCTCGAGGCCGCCTGCGCGCGCTTCGCGCTCTGGGACGGCACGAGCCCGTCACCGGCCGCGGTCAAGGAGCTCCTCGACGTCATCGACGCGTGCCTGGCCCGGGACATGCCGGTTTACCTGCACTGCAAGGTGGGGCTGGGGCGCACGGGCGTGATGGTGGGCTGCTGGCTCGTGCGCCACGGGGTGGCGAGGCCCCGCGCCGCGGTCAGGCACATCTCGAAGCTGCGACGTCACGCGGCCACGGCACGCATCACGTCCCCGTCGACAAGGGAGCAGATCGCGCGCGTCAGGAGCTGGAAACCCGGCATGTAGCCCTTGACGCCCCGAGCACGTGATGCGCACACTCGGGGTGCAGGCCATGGATGACGAAAACGGCAGGCACCCCTTCACGTGCAAGAAATGCGGGGCGCACCGGCTCGAGGTGACGACCCAGTACCAGACCTCCACGATGGCCCAGGAGTCGATGCAGTGCTCGTGCAACCCGGGCGCCGTGGCCGCGACGCGCAGGGTGCGCCGCGTCAACACCTGGCGTGAGCACTACAGGCTGGACCTGGTGGAGCACCGCCTCTCGACGCGCATCGGCGAGCCCGATAACCTGCACACGGATCAGGAGAACACCGAGATCGACGTCGCCTGCAAGAAGTGCTACGAGAGGGGCGGCTGGTCCGGCGAGGACGACGACCTGACGGAGGAGCCGATCGAGAAGACGGGCAGCCGGCAGCACTGGGTGCACTGCAAGGACTGCAAGCGCGAGATCCCCTTCGCCTGGTCCGAGCGCGACCTGGACGGGCATGGCAGCGGCCGGATCTGGCCGGTCGAGTGCGCGGACTACGACCCGCGCACCACGTGGCTCGATCCGAAGTACTCCGAGGACTCCTAAACAGGACTGCCCAGGTCTGCGGCACCCCGCTGCACGGGCGCGAGGAGCGCGGGGCACTCAGTCACCGGGGATCTTTATGGTGCCTTCGACCCCGCGCCCCTTCACGCCCTGGTCGCCCGTGGAACGTGCATGGACGGGGGGACCGCAGGCAGCCTACGTGCAGACGAACGTAACGATGCTCCGCGGCGGCAGCTCTCTCGACCGCCAGCCGACGCTAGGGTCAGGAGTTGCACCGGCTGCCGAAGCGTCTCCCCGCCGTGGATGTTCCTCGTGGTACACAGGCTGCGGAGTGTAGCTATCCGAGGATGACTTATTTAGAGCGCGGCCGCGATCTCGGCGAGCAGTGCCTGCTCGTCGGCCGTGGGGAAGTGGGTGCCCGCGTGCGGCACCACGTCGGTGCCCAGGTCGGAGGCGGGTAGCTGCATGACCACGGCATGGCCCGGGATGTCGATCCTCGATCCCGAGGAGACGAGATCGCCCTCTCCCACGGGCACGATGTTGCCCTCGAAGAACACCTGTCCCTCGTCCGCGCCGCGCATGAAGTCCACCGCATCGTCCTCGGTGCCGTGAAGATCCGCGACGAAGTGAAAGACGTTCGCGATCACGTTCATGCTCGGGTTGTTCTCGCCCGGGTCGAGCTGGATGCCCAGCCCGTAGCCGCCGCCCTCGAACCAGCCCCAGCCGTAGATCACGTTGTTGACGAAGTCCACGTCCCGGTTGTCGTGCCGGATCCTGATCTGCCGCTCGTTGTTGCGCGCGAACACGTTGTGGTGGAAGGAGATGCGCTCCCGGGTCTGCGAGTGGTCGTCGCTCGAGAGGTGCAGGGCCGTCACCGTGTCCATGACGAGGCACCAGGAGATCGTGACGTCCTTGACGTCCTCCCAGAAGTCGAAGACCCCGTCGGTGGAGGCGATGCCCGTGACGTGGTCGATGACGACGTTGTAGACGGGCGACGACTCCCCGTCGAGTCCCCAGATGTCGCCCACGTTCACGTGCGAGCTGGCCTGCCCGTCCATGCGCAGGTTGTTGATGACGATGTCGTGGGCCGCGCCGGTGCTCGAGCGCGCCTCGATCGTGGTGCCGATGTCGCCCGGCTGCTCGATCGTGATCCCGGGATCCGGGGCCGTCGCACCGTCGAGCGTGATGTAGGACCACCTGATGTTGAGATCGGATGCGAGCACGATCGTACCGCCCACGTCGAAGACGACGTGCCGGCACCCCTCGCTCAGCGCCTCGCGTAGCGTTCCAGCACCGTCGTCCTCGAGCGAGGTGACGTGCACCTCGGCCGGCGTGTCGGGACAGCTCTCGTGCCCGCCCGTCACCGCACCGAAGCCCTCGTACTCCCCGGTCACCACTCCGTCGGGAATCACGTCCGCGGCCGCGTCCGGCGCCGCGTCGGTCGCGGG
>JAFDER010000499.1 GCA_019310245.1 Deltaproteobacteria bacterium | reverse complement strand
GGGTTTTTGTGCACTGGGTGATTGAGCTTGTTAAGTCCTTTGGTGATACGGATTTCGTCGTCGACGTTGTTGATATTGAGAGCTTCGCGAGCATCACTGCACACGGCTACCGCGGCGGGCCGTTCGTCATCGAGGCCGCGGACGCAGTCGTCGCCCTCCCGATCATTCTGGCCTGGCAGACGGGCCACGTGACGACCGTGCATGAGGCAACGGCTGGTTTCAGCGGCACGATTGCCAGGGCACTCATCGCCGCGCCAACCATCGCCTTGTTCGCCGACGGAAACGAGGACATCGCCTTCGGCTACCTTAACGCCGCCGGCATACCCGACTCGACGGGAGCGGCCTGGGCGGACGGCTCCCCCGACACCCTCACGGTCGACGACATCCGAGGACCCACCGACACTGTGCATGACGATGGTGCATTGTTCGACGAGGACGGCGACCCGGCGTTCTGCGAGCTCATGTCCATGCACTGGGGTGTCGGGGACCGCGAGGACCCCGGTGGGGAGGAGGTCGTGGCCGAGGTGCGCTCATTCCTCAACTACAGAACGCACTTCTTCGCCCAGTGCCAAGCCGTCAACGCCTTCGAGAACGCGATCAACGGACGGTTCCTCACCCGCAACGGGTTCGAGATCTCGGGTGATCCGACTCCCCTTGTGTTCATCAACTCGTGGTACACGTTCGCACAGATGGACGGGTCCTTCGAGACCGTCGGGGGCAGCGAGAGGTCCTATTCCCTGCCTCCGGGCGACACATACCTCGACACGAACATCGTGATGATCACGGCAGACACGAGCCCGCTCGCGGGTAGCTCCGACTTGTGGATGACCGGGTATCTGGACGGCAGGTGCGAGATGGGCGGCGACCCGGAAACTGAATGCACCGAGAGTGTGGGCAAGATCAGCTACCTCGGCGGACATCAGTACGAGACCCGCACGCCCATGAGCACCAACCCCGCCACCCAGGGCGCCCGGCTGTTCCTTAACTCGGTGTTCGAGGCGGACTGCGTTATCATGGAGACGCCGCTCGACACGGACGGCGACGGGATCCCCGACGATGAAGAGCTTGAGATCGGTACGGACCCGTACGACGCCGACTCGGACGACGACGGCGTCCCAGACGGCGATGAGCCCGACTACGACGAGGACACGGACGGCGACGGGCTCATCAATGCCCTGGACCCTGACAGTGACAACGACGGCATCCTCGACGGGACCGAGATGGGTGTGACCGAGCCGGGGGACGACACCGATACGAGCGTAGGAAACTTCGTACCCGATGAGGACCCGTCCACCACCACGGACCCCCTGGACGCGGACACGGACGGCGGCGGGACGGAGGACGGGGACGAGGACACGAACCACGACGGTGCGGTCGACGAGGGCGAGTGCGACCCGAACGATCCATCGGACGACGCGGAGTGCTGGTCGGACGATGGTCTGCTCGCGTCCTCGGGCTCGGGGTGCGCGTGCAACCTGCTGCCGCGGGCCGCACCTCCCGTTGCCACGCTTCTCGCCGTTGCGCTGCTCGCGATCTTCCTGCTCCTGCGGCGCAGACGATAGCCCACGGTCAGGCAGGACTTGAGGGAGAGTCGGGATGACCAGACCAATCATCACACTATCGAGCTTCGCGCTTCTCGCCACACTCTCGACGTTCAGCTCCCCGGCCCATGCCCAGGAGGACGAGAGGGGCTTCAGCCTGAACCAGTTCCAGACCGCGCAGGGCAACGGGGCCTTCCTCACCGTGGACGGCGCGGACGTGCCCTCGGGGTTCAGCTACTTCGTGGGCGGGATGTTCGACTACCAGTACCGGCCCGTGGTCATACGCTCGTGCCGCGAGGAGATCGACGGCCGCTGTGCCGACTGGGGAGGCGTCCAGACCGCGCTCGTCGAGCACCACCTCTCGTTCGAGATGGGAGGCGGTATTTCGCTGTTTCGGGTCTTCGAGGCTGGACTCGTCCTGCCCGTGGTCCTGTACCAGGCAGGGGCGGGCATCGAGGACAGCGCGGGAACCAGCGTGGGCGACATCGCCGGCAACGCGGGCCTGGATGATCTCAGGCTCCACCTCAAGCTCGACCTGTGGCACGGCGTGTTCCGGCAGGAGGGCGACAAGATCGGCCTCGCGCTCGTGCCCGTGCTCACCTTTCCCACGGGAAGGACGATCCACAAGGAATCGTTCATGGGCGACTCACTCGTCACGATCCACACAAAGCTCGTCTTCAACATCAACGTGGGCCGGGTGAGGATGGGGCTGAGCGCCGGCTACCTGTGGCGTGAGAAGAAGGACTTCTACCTGGCGGACATGAGCCACAGGATCTCCTATGGCGCGGCCGTCGAGGTGAAGATCAGCTCTCCGATCTACGGGATTGTCGAGATTTTCGGCCAGAACGGCTTCACGCGCGAGATCGCGTCCACTCCGCTCGAGATCGACGCGGGCATTCGCTTCCGCTTCGGCTCCGGCATCGTGCTCACCCTGGGGGCCGGTGCGGGTCTGCTCGCCGGCGTGGGCACTCCGGCCTTCAGGATCTTCACAGGCCTCGGCTACTCGCCTCCCAGAGTGGGCGAGCCCGTGGAGGAGGATCGGGACGGGGACGGGATCCTCAACATCCACGACGAGTGTCCCGATGAGCCCGAGGACCGCGACAAGTTCGACGACGATGACGGGTGCGCGGATCCGGACAACGATGGTGACGGCTTCCTCGACGCGGACGACGAGTGCCCCAACAAGCCCGAGGACAAGGACGGTTTCGAGGATGACGACGGCTGCCCCGACCTCGACGACGACGTGGACGGAATCATGGACCCGTCCCGATCCTCCTCCACGGGCTCGCCCACTCTGGGAGGCGAGTAGCCGAGGCCTGTGAAGATCCTGAAGG
>JAFDER010000498.1 GCA_019310245.1 Deltaproteobacteria bacterium | reverse complement strand
CGGACGCGTCATCCTGCAATCGAGTCGCCTTCTGCACTGGAACCTGAGGGTGCCACCGCGTGATCTCCGTGCCTGAAATCCATGAACATGGCTGTCTATTGCGAGCCCGGTCATCCTGCCGGGGTTCCTCGTCGAGAAGGGCGGGAGGTGGCGGCTTCAGTCGAACGCGGCCACCACGACGGGAGCCACGAACTCGTACGCCCCGGTATCGTCCAGGGCCCGGCACGTCACCATCTCGAGCCCTTCGTCCGAGACCCGGAAGATGCCGAACGAGCCGTACCCGTCCCGGTTGCCTTCCCCGAACTCGCCCTTGACGTTGTTGACCTGGTAGATGTCGAGACCGCTCCACGTGTAGTTCATCGCGTAGTGGCTGTGGCCCGCGATCACCGCGACCACGTCGTGATCCTCGATCACGCCCAGCCACGCGGCCCGGTCATCGTCCGTCCACCACTCGTCATCCAGCCCGAACGTGTCCAGGCCGTAGTGCTGGAAGAGGACGACCGGCCCGGCGTGCCCGGCCAGATCCTCCGCCAGCCAGTCCAGGCCCGGGGGGCGGTCCCACTTCGTGTCGCCCACGAACGTGTGGCCCTGCACGAGGTGAAGGCCCTCCCAGTCCCACGAGTAGTTCCGGCTCCCATCGTGGAAGCTGCCGGCAGGGACCGGGGCGTCCACCGCGCCGTGGCGGCCCTCGACGTACCGCCACATCGCAGCGCGGAACGTCTCGGCCTCGAAGCCGTCGCGGTCCAGGTCGTGGTTGCCCAGTCCCACGTACGAGGAGAACGCGATGGCGTCGTCGCCCGCTCCCGCCTCGTAGAACCGCCTGAACGTCTCGAGCTCGCTGGCCCAGGGCGTCATGTCCCCGCTACCCGTCACGTCGCCCACGAACACCACCGCCTCGGGCTCGCCGATGGGCCCGACCTCGAGCCCCGTCTCGATCCCCCTGATGTACGCCGGCCACTGCCCCTCGGCTGCCACGCGCCCGATCGCCGCGCTCATGTAGAACTGGTCGTCGTCCGGCTCCGCGTTGCAGTGCGGATCGCCCACGACGAAGAACGTCACGGTCCAGCCGGCGGGAGGCTCTTCCTCCTCGACGACGTCGGCGGCTTCCCCGATCACCTCGTCGATGCCGGGATCCTCCCCGCCGTCGCCTTCCGTGCGTGCACCTCCGCATCCCGCGAGCAGGACGACGAGCAGACCCTGAGAAGCGAGCGGTTTCATCGGTCTATTGCTGGAAATTGGGGATCAGTCCGTGGCGAGATCTCGAGCGATAGAGTAGACGCTCATGGGGTTGTTGTAGAGCAGCTCCATGGTTTCTCCGTCAATGACCAGGACCCAGGGGACCCCCTCGACCATGGTGGAAGCCGCCAGCAGCTTCGATCCCAGGGAGTTGTCCTCGTCGCTCGTGAACCACCCGAAGTCCGCGCCGTAGCCGTTGTAGTAGGCGTAGGCCTGCGCTGCATTGGCGCCGTCGCACAGGACCCAGATGAACTTCGCGCCGTACTCGTCGTAGTGTGCCTTCAGACCCGACATGTTCGCCACACGGGCGGGACAGTAAGGTCAAGTCGTGGTCCCGAAGAACACGATGATCGATTGCACGGTCTCGTCGCAGAAGAACTCCTCGAAGTCGGCGTGCTCCAGCTCGGAGATCTCGATGCCTCCCTTGACGGAGGTCGGCCAGACGGCCGGTCCTGCGGTGGACCCGAGCGACTCGAAGCTGTACGGCTCCTCGGGGTAGACGCACCCCGGCTCCTCGACGGGATCCTCCACGGGCTCCTCGATCGGGTCGTCGGCCGGGGTCTCATCGACCGCGTCCAGGGCGGGCTCCGTGGCGGCATCGGTCTCGTCGCCGTTGCCGTCCTTCTCGGTGCAGCCCACCTGCATGACGAGAGCGGAGGCCAGCACGGCCACCGCCCAGATAAATCGATTCGACTTCCTCATGATTCCTCCTGGCCAAAGACTAGTCCCCAAGCAGTTCGGAGGCAAGGATCCGGCACATTCGTTGTTTTCGGCCCCCTTGACGCCCCGCGAGTCCGACCTATCAGTTGTTCAGTAGTTCATCAGGGACTGATCAATCAAAGAGGCATGAGGAGGAGACCATGACATTCAAGTGCTCGGTGTGCGGGTACGTGCACGATGGTGACAGCGCGCCGGAGAAGTGCCCCCAGTGCGGAGCGCCGGCCGAGAAGTTCAAGGAGAGCACCGGAGGCGACTTCGTCGCGGCCGACGAGCACGTGATCGGCGTGGCCAAGGGCGTGGATGCCGAGATCCTCGAGGGCCTCAAGGCCAACTTCACGGGCGAGTGCACCGAGGTGGGCATGTACGTCGCGATGGCCCGCCAGGCCGACCGCGAGGGCTTTCCCGAGATCGCCGAGGCGTACAAGCGCATCGCGTTCGAGGAGGCCGACCACGCCTCGCGCTTCGCCGAGATGCTCGGCGAGGTGCTCGTCGCCGACACGAAGACGAACCTCAAGATGAGGGTCGAGGCCGAGTACGGCGCCTGCGAGGGCAAGAAGGCCATCGCCACCAGGGCCAAGAAGCTGAACCTGGACGCGATCCACGACACGGTGCACGAGATGTGCAAGGACGAGGCGCGCCACGGCGCCGCGTTCCTCGGCCTGCTGCGCCGCTACTTCTAGAGGATCTCGAGTCTATAGAGGCGAGTAGCCCTGCCTCAGGAGCCCCCCCCTGCCGGTGGACCACTGCACGCAGTTGTCCGCCGAGCCGGGGATGTCCCAGATCTGCACTCCGCCCTCTCCGCCTCCCAGTGTGTCCTTGAGCGAGACGATGAGCTCGAGATCTGCGGGAGTCTCGGGCTCCCTCGGGGCGCCCGACGAGTACGTGGTGAACAGGATCTCCGGCACGCCGTCGCCGTTCAGATCCGCGATCAGCGGCTCCCCGGCCCCGGTGTAGGGCGACGCGCTCGTGCCGAACGTGTAGTGCCACTGCTCGACGCCGTCCGATCCGAACGCGTACAGGTTCCCATCGTATGCGGGCGCCAGGATCTCCAGGCCCTCGTCGTCGTCGATGTTGCCCACGGCCGGCGACGGCTGCGTGGGCACGATGTTCGCCCCCAGGGACCCCGAGTGAAGCGGCATGCCCGTGTCCTTGGGCCACTCCCAGCCCGCCGGACGCGTCATGTCGTGGTTGATGAGCCAGAACGTCACGCCCTGGTTGTCCGTGCTCGACGAGTGCTCGTGGTCGCCCACGAGGATCACCTCCAGGTCGCCGTCCCGGTCCACGTCCGCCATTGCGGGAGGGCTGTACGTGAACTCCGACCGGTCTCCCGTGCCCCAGCCCTGCTGCGAGAGCTCCAGGTCGTGGTAGGCCTCGACCGCGGTGATCACCCTGTCGGAGAAGTCCTCGTGCGTGGGGAACGGCGATCCGTCCCGGTGGAAGATGCCGAAGCCGATGGCATCGTAGGACGAGACAACGTCGGGGTACGTGTCCCCGTCCATGTCCGCGATGCCGATGTTCTGGTTGTAGCCGCCGAAGTCCCAGCAGCCCTCCGCAGGCTCGGGCGGGTCGCAGGTCTCGCTGTTCACCTGTGGCCACCCGGCCCTGAAGGCTCCCACCAGATCGTAGACGGCCGTGGTCGGTCCGTGGGACGTCTTGTTGACCACGATCTCGGCGTAGCCGTCGCCTTCCAGGTCCCCGGCAGTGATCGACCGGATCTCGTCCGAGCCTCCGAAGTGCTGGGGCCAGCCCGGCATGAGCTCTCCCGTGTGGTCGTAGACCGCCACGTTCACGCCGGAGGACGAGTCCGCGTCCGAGCCCAC
>JAFDER010000497.1 GCA_019310245.1 Deltaproteobacteria bacterium | reverse complement strand
AGGAGAGGCCCGATCGGGAAGACCTGACCATGAAGGTCGAGGTCAAGCACCTCGAAGAGCACCGCAAGCAGGTGGACGACTGCCTCGTGCTCATCCACACCGACGGACCGGACCTCGGCAAGCGCTTCGACCTGCACGGCAAGTCCATGACCATCGGGAGGGATCCGTCCAGCGGCATCTTCATCGACGAGGACACGGCATCGAGGCGGCACGCGCGCATCGAGAAGACGACCGGCAAGACCCTGCTCGTCGACCTGGGGAGCACGAACGGCACGTACCTCAACGACAACCGGATCCCGCCCGAGATGCCCGTGAAGCTCACCGAGGGCGACAGGGTGAAGGTGGGGCGGTCCATCTTCAAGTACCTGGCCGGAAACATCATCGAAACGCTCTACTACGAGGAGATCCACAAGCTGGCGATCATGGACGGCCTGACGGGGCTGTTCAACAAGCGCTACTTCATGGAGGCCCTCGAACGGGAGACATCGCGCGCCAGGAGGCACACGCGGTTCCTGTCCATCATCCTGTTCGACATCGACCTCTTCAAGGACGTCAACGACACGTACGGCCACCTGGCCGGCGACCACATCCTCAAGGAGCTGTCCGAGATCATCAAGAGCCGCGTGAGGCGCGAGGAGGTGGTCGCGCGCTACGGAGGCGAGGAGATCGTCGTCCTCATGCCGGAGACGGACCACGACGGTGCCTTCCAGCTGGCCGAGCAGGTCCGCGGGCGCATCCAGAACCACGACTTCGTCTTCAGCAACAAGAGCATCATGCTCACGGTCTCCGGCGGCGTCGCGGCGGCGGAGGAGGCGGACTACGACATGATGAACTTGATCCAGCTCGCCGACGACCGGCTGTACGACGCGAAGAACTCCGGACGCAACATGATCATCGGCCGGGACTGACTGGCACGATCACAGATCGGCGGGGGTCATGGGCGGCAGGTCCGTGTCGCGGATGAGGTCCTCCATGCGGCGCCAGAGCTCGGAGACGTAGTTGCTCATGATGATCATGTTGTGGCGCTTGCCCTGCAGATCGGTCGCGTGATCGCGCAGCACGGCCTCCTGCTCGAAGCCGATCTGCTCGAGCTTGCGCTTGCGCTCCTTCTGGATCTGCAAGAGGCGCACGATCACCTTGTCGAGACCCTGCTCGCTGGCGATCTCGATGTGCTCGCGGACCATGGCCTCGAAGATGCCGTACCCGTCGAATTCCCTGCGCAGCAGCGGCCTGAGCTCGGAGACGTGCCGCGTCCAGCCGTGGTGGATGAAGTGCTGGGTCGCCTCGCCCACGATCTTGCCCTCATGGCGCGCCACCACCATGATCACGCGGCCGTCGTGCATGTACTCGATGAGCCGGTCGAGGAGCAGCTGGTTCGTCACGTCGTCCCTGAGGTAGAGCCTGTCCTCCTTGGGCAGCGAGCGGTAGAAGGCCAGGAGACCGTCGCGATTCTCGTCCTGGAACCAGGCGAGGTCCACCTTCCTGTCCCCTCCGGCCTCGATCGTGAGCATGACGCCGTTGCGCAGTGCGATGTACTTGCCGCCCTTCATTCCTGCCCCTCCTATTCTAGCTGATCGAGGCCGTGGCGGTAGCCCTTCTCGAACGCCCGCATGTTCAGGTGCTCGGTCCCCCGCGGCACCGAGGACCGAACCGCCCGGGCGCATGCGTCCTTCGAGACCGTCTCCGAGACCGCGGTGAAGAAGCCGACCATCACGATGTTGAGGATCATCTTCCTGCGCAGCTCCTCGGCGATGCGCGTGGCGGGCACGCCCAGCGCGCGGACCCCCTCGGGCAGGGTGTCGGCGTCGACGAGGTCCTCCTCGAAGAGGATCGTCCCGCCCTGGCGCACCGTCCCGGCGTAGAGCCTGGAGGCCTCCTGGCTCATGAGGACCAGGATGTCGGACCTCTCGATGTAGGGGTAGTAGATGACCTCCGGCGAGATGATCACCTGGGCGGAGCAGGCCCCTCCGCGGGCCTCGGGCCCGAAGCTCTGGATGAGGGTGGCCTGCAGGTTCTCGTAGATCGAGGCGGCGCGCCCGAGGATCATGCCCGCCAGGATGACGCCCTGGCCGCCGAACCCCGCGAAGCGAATCTCGGTGCGGTCCATGTCAGTACCACTCCTTGTGGTTCTCCACGCTCTCTCCCTCGAAGTCCACGGTCGTCGTCTCCTCGAAGCCGTACGGCACGAAGCGATCGCCGAGCACGCGGCTCATCTCCGCGTGGTAGCGCTGCAGGAAGGCCGGGCGGTCGCGGTCCATGAACTTGCCCAGCACGATGGGTCCCTTGTCGAGATCGAGGAAGGCCTCGCTCGAGGGCGTGCCGTCGGCCACCTTTCCGAGCTTCTTGAACATGCGCTGGATGGCCAGGCCGTCACCGAGCCGGTTGCGCCTGCCGAACAGGGTGGGGCAAGGGGAGAGGACCTCGATGAACGTGAATCCAGGCTTGAGCAGCGCCTCCTTGATCGATCTCGTGAGCTTGCGCACGTGGTACGTGGTGTAGCGCGCCACGTAGGCCGCGCCGCTCGAGTCGGCAAGGTGGGCCAGGTTGAAGGGGACCTCGAGGTTGCCGTAGGGCGTGGTGGTCGCGATGGACCCCAGGGGCGCCGTGGGCGCCATCTGGCCTCCGGTCATCCCGTAGTTGAAGTTGTTGATGCAGATCACCGTCAGGTCCACGTTGCGCCGCGCGGCATGGATGAAGTGGTTGCCTCCGATGGCGATGAGATCGCCGTCTCCGCTGTAAACGATCACGTGCAGCTCCGGGTTGGCCATCTTCAGTCCGATGGCGAACGGGATGGCCCTGCCGAGGGTGGTGTGGAACGAGTCGAACACCAGGTACCCGGCCACGCGGCGCGTGCACCCGATGCCGGAGACGATCGCCACCTT
>JAFDER010000496.1 GCA_019310245.1 Deltaproteobacteria bacterium | reverse complement strand
ACGGCCGTCGCCATTGCCATGAGTTGCTTGCTACACGTTACCATTTGGCTCTCCTTTTGCCCTGTGTCCTCGAAGGCTCGGTCATGAATTCGAGTACGTGTAAGTTAGGACGTTGTAAAGTCAACCATATTTCTCCTAGCGAATCACTGGTAATCCACCCAACCACTAGTTATAACAGGGTATTTACGAGCAGAAGATATTCCATATTTACAGACCATGAAACGCGTTTACAAATTGGTATATCCTACCATATCCAGTAGTCTTCGGAGCATGCCCGACTGTCAGGCACCGGGGCACGCTTTGTCCCGCGTGAAGATGCCTGTAGACTTCATCCACATCGAATCGCTCACCGTCGGGCATGCAGGCGGTGGCATCCAGATGTGAGGATCGATCATGACCGGAAGAACTCTTCTCACCTCCCTGACGCTCGCGTGCCTGCTCGCCGGATGCGGCGGAGGAGGAGGCTCGGACCCGGACGCCGCGGCCGACGCGGACGGGACCGCGGACACGGTCGTGGAGACGGGCACCGACGCGCCGGTGGATGGACCGGCCGACGTCGACGTCGAGGGCGACGCGGTGGACCCGGGCGTGGCGGCGCGGCAGGCGATCATGGACGAGCTCTTGCTCGACGAGCTCAACTTCGGCGTGAGCGCGCCGAGCGAGTGGATGAACGAGACGCGGGACGACCACGGTACGCGCTGGAGGTGGAAGGCGCAGTACTTCTCGGGCGGCTCGAACCACCCTGACGAGAACTCCGAGAGGGGCTGGCACGACGTGTTCCTCAGGCCGTGGAACGAGTGGGTGAACCCGGACAGGATCCCGGGCATGTGGGGGAGGCTGAGGATCGAGGACGCGATCGAGAACGGCTACATGCCGTGGATCACCGCGTACAACATCAGCCAGTCCTACCCTGCCCTCTACAGGCCGAACCCGCCCGAGGCCGTGGCCGCGAACATCGTCCGGGCCGACACGATGCTGGCGTACTTCGAGCAGCTCAGGCTCCTGTTCCAGATCTGCGCCGAGTACCCGGACACGCCCATGGTGGTGCACATGGAGCCGGACGAGATCGGCCACATGCTGCTCACGGTCGACGGAGAGGACCTGGACCCCGAGGCCGTGTTCGTGCAGGTGGGAGGCACGGGCATGGGCGAAATAGCCGACCTGCCGGACAACGTGGCGGGCTACGCCATGGCGGTCAAGCGGCTCAGGGACATGTACTCGCCCATGAACGTGCTGCTCTCGGTGAGCCCGTCGCCCTGGAGCTGGGAGTGGAGGCTGAGCGCCGCGAACTGGCAGGCCATGTTCGAGGCGAGCGGGATCATGGACTGGGATCTCGCCGTGTGCGAGACCGGAAGCGCGGACCTGGGCTGGGGCGGCACCGACCCGCCCTACGGCGACGACACGGGCATGGCCGGCGGCATCGACAACGTGTTCACCTGGGCGAGCCAGCTGCACGATCTCTCGGGCCTTCACTTCGTCCTGTGGCAGGTGCCCATCGGCAACACCTACTTCTCGACGTGCGACAACACGCCGGGCCACTACACGCACAACAGCGCACAGCTCCTTCTCGAGGGCTACCCGGGCTCGAACGACCGTCTGCAGACGTTCGCGGACGGAGGCGGCATCGGCGTGATCTTCAGCCCGGGCCAGAGCACGTCGACCAGGGTCGACGACGAGATGGAGGACGGGATCACGAACCCCACCCCGATCACCGGCAGCCTGGGAAACACGTCCGAGTACGCGGACGACGACGGCGGCTACATCCGCCTGCGGGTCTCGAGCTACTTCGACGATCCGATCTCTCTGTGACGGGAGCGGGGTGAGAATCCCTCACGGAACGCAGGTGACCGAGGTGATGGATGTGCCCGAGCAGGCCGTGTGGTAGTCGAGCGTCGCGTCGAACCAGAATCCGTCCGAGTAATCGCACCAGTGCCACGTGGTCTCGTCCCAGCTCGTGCCGCCGAAGACCGTGCCGTTCGGGCTCGTGCACGAGCGGGTGCCAAGCACGACCGAGCTCGTCGCGTAGTCGCTGAAATCCAGCTGCTGGCACCACAGGTCGTAGCGGTTGCCCGAGTGGTCGACCGGGATCCCGCCGGTCGTGGTGCCGTACCTGATCTCGGGGTTGCGGCAGGTCGTGCAGCCATCCGCGGCGCTGGCGCAGCGCGTGTACTGGCCCAGCGTCCCGGCCTGCGGGCACCATGAGCCGACGCAGGCGCAGAAGTCCGTCTCCCCGCAGAACACGACGCTGTAATCCTGGTCCGGACCGGCGGGACAGGTGGCCGAGCCCATGCCTCCCCAGTTGTCGTTGCCGATGCAGGGACGAGCGACGTGGCCGGGAGACGTGCAGGCGCAGTCCGAGCTCCCCGCGCCGATGCCCACGCCGGCGCCACATGTGCCCACGACCCAGCTCAGTCCGTCGCACGTCCACGTGCCGCTCGTACCCGTCCTCAGGGCATTGGCCAGCGCCTGGACGGCCGTGGGGTCGGTACATTTCACGCCTGTGAGGTCCTCGCTCCCGAACATGGCGAGATGTCCCAGCCCCGACGAGGGCAGTCCGGCTCGCCAGGTGTTCCACGCGGTGCACTGGGTGGCAGGAGTCGTCCCGCTCGTGAAGGAAGCCGCGTACGGGTAGCATCCCCGGGTGGACGTGCACGTGTAACCGTCGCCCGAGTAGCCCGTGTTGCAGGCGCAGGAGTACGTGCCCGGGCCGGTGTAGGTGCACGTGGCGTTCGTGTGGCACGTGTCCGCGCCCGCCGAGCAGTGGCCGATGGGCGAGCACGCGTAACCGTCGCCCGAGTAGCCCGTGTTGCAGGTGCAGGAGTACGTGCCCGGGCCCGTGTAGGCGCACGTGGCGTTCATGTGGCACGTGTCCGTGCCCGCCGAGCAGT
>JAFDER010000495.1 GCA_019310245.1 Deltaproteobacteria bacterium | reverse complement strand
GTTGGAGTCTGGGTGTGCCTGCGGACGTTCGACCAGCACACCGCCATCGGGCTCATCGCGCTCATGCTCGTACCCCTGCTCGTGTGGAACGTGATCGTGGCGCGTGGTCTGCGCTTTCCTCTCGCACTGCAGGGAACGGCCATCATTTCCATCCTCGCCGTAGCCTACTTCGTGGACGAGCCTCTTCTCCTGCGCACCGTGCCGCCGCTCATCGGCCTGAGCTTCACCCTGAACTTCTTCATCTCGCTCGTCCGTGGCCGGCCGCTCGTCGAGAGCTTCGCGCGCATGCAGAAGCCCGAGCTCTCGCCACAGGAGGTGACCTACTGCCGCCGGGCGACCTGGTACTGGGTTGCAGTGCTTGCATCGAACACCATGATGGTCACCGCCGCCATCTTTCTCAATCAGACCTGGCAGTGGCTCGTGGCGGCGGCCCCGGCCTCCTACTTCCTGATCGGATTCGCGTTCGTCTCGGAGTACGTGTACCGCAAGCACCGATTCCGCGAGTTCGACATGGGCAAGCCGTGGGACAGGATGCTTCACCGGTTGATGGGCGGTGCGCGATGAGGAAGTTGCGCATCTTCCTGCAGAGCGTCGGTGCATGGGGTGCGTTTGCCGTCCCGACCGGCGCCTTCGGGGTGGCCATGCCGGTCGTCTACCCGTTGCTCAGGCGGCTGCGAGGAGAGCGCGAGGCCCAGAGGCTGATCAGGCACGCCGTGCATCGCTACTGCAGGATGTACTTCCCGATGATCCACTCGCTCGTCCCGACGACGAGCACGGTCTTCGACCCGCCCGACGGCGTTCACGCCCGTGGCAAGGGAACGGTATACGTCGCGAATCACTCGGGCACGCTCGACATCGTGTTCTTGCTCGCCCACATCGACGACTTCATCATCCTCGGCAAGCAGGACCTCGAGCACGTGCCCGTCTTCGGCGGCGCCCTGAAGAGCATGGGGACCATCTTCACTGAAAGGTCCAACCGCTTCGAGGCCCAGGAGGTGTTCGAGATCCTATGCCGCATCATCGAACAGGGCGAGTCGATTCTGGCGTTCCCGCAGGGCCACCGTCTCGAGAACTGGAAGCTCAGGGACCTCAAGCGCGGCATCTTTCGCGTGGCCCTGGCCACGGGGGCACCCGTGGTTCCCGTGGCCATCGTCAACTCCAGGGGCTTCCTCAGGCCCCACCAGTTCTGGTTCGACATCACCGAGCCCGTCACGGGCTGGATCGTGGCACGGGACCCCATCCTGCCTCAGGGCCATCACCGCGACCCCAGGGCGGTGAGCGCACTGAGAAGAGAGGTATGGGAGAGCATCCAGGAGGCGCTCGAGCGCTATGGCAACAGGACACTCTGATAGAATGCGCATCTGCGCCCTGGTTCCGGTGTACAACAACGCCGCCACCGTGACCGGCGTCGTCGAGGGATGCCTCGAGCGCGTCGATGATGTCATCGTCGTGGACGACGGCTCCACCGATGGAAGCACGCGGGACCTGCGCGCTCGCCGGGGCGTGCATCTCGTCCGGCTCGACAAGAACCAGGGCAAGGGCGAGGCCTTGAGGCGCGGCCTCGGCAAGGCCGACGTCCTGGGCTTCACGCACGCCATCGCCCTGGACGCCGACGGCCAGCACGACCCTTCCCACATTCCAGACTTCATCGCGGCCATCGAGCAGGAACCCGGTGCGATCATCATCGGTGTGCGCCGCATGGAGGAGGCTGGAGCGCCCGGCTCCAGCCGCTTCGGCCGATCGTTCTCGAACTTCTGGTACAGGGTCCAAACCTGGGAAAGCGTCGATGACGCCCAGTGCGGCTACAGAGCATACCCGGTGAGAAGAACCCTGGACCTCGAGACGAGAAGCAAGCGCTACACGATCGAGCACGAGGTCATCGTGCTCGCCTCCTGGAGCGGCATGCCCGTCAGCAGCAACGTCCCGATCGACGTCACGTACGGAGACGACATCGTCTCGCACTTCGGCAAGTTCGTCGACAACGCGAAGTTCTCGGCACTCAACGCCTCACTGACTCTCGCGAGATACTCGGGAGCGCACAGGTTCTTGCGCCGCGAACTCTCACCTCCCCCCGGTCCGCCCGCCTCGAAGGCACCAACCTGGGTACGTGGCAAGAGCCTCGGCAACCGGCCTGGATACTGGTGGTTTGGAATGCTGACGCGCACCGCAGGCGTCGATGCGGCCTACCGCTTTCTGGACGTCGTCGTGAGCTACTACAGCGTCCTGGCGCCGCGTGAGTACCGCAATGCCTCGAACGACTACCTGAAGCGCATGTTTCCCGAAGCCACGCCCTCGGAGCTCCGACGACACAGATGGCATCACTTCAGGCAGTTCGGTGAGAACGTCCTCGATCATGCTCTCGTGCCCCAGCTCGGACTCGAAGGCTTCAACGTGGGCGGTGAAGGCCTCGAACATATCGAGACGGCTGCCGGCAGGGGCAAAGGACTCATCCTGCTCGGCGCCCATTTCGGCCCCTGGCAGTTCGGCGCAGCGGGACTGGGTGGCAAGGGCATCACCGTGCGCATCGCCGCCGTCATCCAGGAAGCTCGGGCCATGGACAGCTACCTGTCACAGCTCAGAAGCCACTCGAAACACCAGATGCCCGAGATCCTGCTGCTCGACGGCAAATCTCCGTTCGCCTCGATGACCATCGCCGATGCGCTCGAAAAAGGCGACGTGGTGGCCCTTCACGCCGACCGTCACCTGCTGGGCCGGTCGATCATCATCCCGTTCCTCGGCACCCCAGCCCGCTTTCCGCTCGGGCCGTTCGTCCTCTCGGAGCTGACCGGTGCACCGCTAGCCATCTGGTTCGCGGTCAAGCATGACAGGCGCTCGGTCAAGATCACGGTTCACGAGCCGTTCAACATCCGTCCTGGCAGCCGCCGCGAC
>JAFDER010000112.1 GCA_019310245.1 Deltaproteobacteria bacterium | reverse complement strand
GGCCTCGTCTGGTTCCACCGGGATCGGCCACTCCTCCACCCGGATTCACATCTTCATTTCAAAGAAGGTGGTCCATGAAGCAGTGTATAGGGTTCTGTCTGCTCCTCGCACTGCTCCTGGCTTCCGGCCCGACCGATGCGTACCTGCGGTACAACTCCGGATGCAACTCGTGCCATGGACACTACGCCACCTCGCCCTACTCACCCCCAGCGGAGGGCCTGCCTGGTCGAGCTCGCTCCACTCCGTTCACCGGGGTTCCTCGGGCATGAACGCGGACTGCGACCTGTGCCACACCTCCGGCGACGGACGCGATCCCTACATCGGATCCTCGAACGGGACGAGCTCGTCTCCCGGCTACGGGTGCACGGGATGCCACGGAGGCATGTACAGCGGCTCCGCCTCAGGCGTGGGTCTGCGGCTGCACCACACCAATAACGGCATCGCCGCTTGCGCCATCTGCCACTCCTCCGACCCGGCCCCACATCCCGAGTCCACGGCTCCGCCGTACTACGGCGTCACTGCCGACTCCAACGTGGATTACCCCTGCAACGACGACTCGGGCACGTCCGAGGACTGGGCCGGCGACTCCACAGGCCTGGACAACGACGGCGACAATGCCTACGACCTGCTCGATTCGGACTGCGCCTCGGTCCCGGTGTGTGGCAACTCGATCGTCGAGACCGGCGAGGACTGCGACGACGGCAACGGCTCGAACATCGACGCGTGTCTGAACGACTGCACGGACGCCTCCTGCGGCGATTCCTACGTGTGGACCGGCGTGGAGGACTGCGACGACGGCAATCTGCTGAACACGGACTCGTGCCTGAACTCCTGCGTGGACGCCTCGTGCGGCGACACGTACGTGTGGTCCGGCGTGGAGGACTGCGACGACGGCAATCTGCTGAACACGGACGGGTGCCTGAACTCGTGCCTGGACGCCTCGTGCGGCGACACGTACGTGTGGTCCGGCGTGGAGACGTGCGACCCGCCGAGCGCGTGCCCGAGCTCGTGCGACGACGGGGACGCGTGTACGACCGACGTGCTGAGCGGCGATCCGTCCACGTGCGACTCCTCCTGCACGTTCCCGCCCATCGTCTCGTGTGTCGGCGGCGATGGGTGCTGTCCGGGTGGGTGCGATTCCTCCACGGACAGCGACTGCACGGCCGTGTGCGGTAACTCGATCGTCGAGTCGGGCGAGGACTGCGACGACGGCAACGGCTCGAACAACGACGCGTGCCTGAACAACTGCACGGACGCCTCCTGCGGTGACACGTACGTCTGGACCGGTGTGGAGACATGTGATCCCCCGGGCTCGTGCCCCACGGCCTGCGACGACGGGGATCTGTGCACGACGGACGTCATGACGGGCGATCCGTCCACGTGCGACGCTACGTGTACGTTCCCGCCCATCGTCTCCTGCGTCGGTGGAGACGGCTGCTGCCCCGGCGGGTGCGACTCCACCACTGACAGCGACTGCGGCGTCTCGATCTGCGGCAACGGCACCATCGACCTGGGCGAGACGTGCGATCCCCCGGGCTCGTGTCCCACCTCTTGCGATGACGGCAACGGCTGCACCGTGGACACACTCTCCGGAGATCCATCGACCTGCGACGTGGTCTGCTCGTCCGTGTCCATCTCCTCCTGCACGGACGGCGACGGCTGCTGCCCTGCCGGGTGCAGCCGGCCGGGCGACAGGGACTGCTCGCCGAGCTGCGGCAACGGCTCGATCGGCGGCCGCGAGACGTGTGACCCGCCCAGCTCGTGCCCCACGTCCTGTGATGACGGGGACGTGTGCACCGAGGACATCATGACGGGCAGCTCGATCAACTGCAACGTGGACTGCTCGAGCGTCGCCATCGTCACCTGCATCGACGGCGACGGCTGCTGCCCCGCGGGCTGCGACTTCACCTTCGACGACGATTGCTCCGCCACGTGTGGCAACGGAATCATCGACTCCGGGGAGACGTGCGACCCGCCGAGCTCGTGCCCCACGTCCTGCGACGACGGCCTGCCGTGCACCACGGACGTGCTGAGCGGTGATTCGACCACCTGCGACGCGGCCTGCACCTTCACTCCCATCACGGTGTGCACGGGTGGCGACGGCTGCTGCGCCAGCGGGTGCGACGCGACGACCGACACCGACTGCCCGTCCACGTGCGGTAACGGGGTGATCGAGCCGGGCGAGACGTGCGACCCACCGAGCTCGTGTCCCACCTCCTGCGACGATGGTCTGCCCTGCACCGTGGATACGCTCACCGGCAGCTCGACGGGCTGCACGTCCGCCTGCAGCTTCGCCCCCATCACGGCGTGCATCGACGGCGACGGGTGCTGCGCACCGGGCTGCGACGAGACCACGGACGACGACTGCCCGTCGACCTGCGGCAACGGCGTGATCGAGACCGGCGAGACGTGCGATCCGCCGGACACCTGCCCCACGGACTGCGATGATGGTGTTGGCTGCACCATCGACACCCTCACCGGAAGCTCGACGAGCTGCACCGCGGCCTGCTCCAACACACCCATCGTGGCCTGCACCCACGGGGACGGCTGCTGTCCGGCCGGGTGCGACTCCACGGTGGACGACGACTGCTCGGTGAGCTGCGGCAACGGCGTGGTCGAGTCGGGCGAGACGTGCGACCCGCCGGACACCTGTCCCTCGGATTGCGACGACGCGGACGACTGCACGTTCGACACGCTGACAGGCAGCTCGGTGAACTGCAACGTGGCCTGCACCAACACGCTCATCGTCGAGTGCTCGGACGGGGACGGCTGCTGTCCGTTCGGGTGCGATGCCACGCTCGACGCCGACTGCTCGATGATCTGCGGCAACGGCGTCGTCGAGGACGGGGAGACCTGCGACCCGCCCTCCACCTGTCCCACAACGTGCGACGATCTGTGGCCGTGCTCCGAGGACCTGATGACCGGAAGCATGGAGACCTGTGACGTCACGTGTGCCCACACGACCATCTTCGAGTGCGTCGACGGGGATGGCTGCTGTCCGGACGAGTGCGATGACCTGACGGACGACGACTGCCTCGCGACCTGCGGCGACGGCGTCCTGGGCCCGGGCGAGACGTGCGATCCGCCCGAGACGTGCGAGACCTCCTGCGACGACCTGGACGAGTGCACGGCTGACCTCATGTCGGGCAGCGCGAGGACCTGCGACGTCTCGTGCGAGAGCACGGTCATCACTGAGTGCGTGGACGACGACGGCTGCTGCCCCGTGGACTGCACCGAGGAGACGGACACCGACTGTGCCGAGAACCCGAGTGGCCGGCGCTCGACGGGGTGCGGATGCTCCCTGACCGGTGGCGGCGGACCGATTGGTCTCCTGGTCCTCACGCTTCTCGCCCTGTGGGCCGTCGCGCTCCAGGTCCGACGCAGGCGCACCCGCCGCTGAGCGGATCTCCACGACAGCATCGGTGACGTTGCCTCCTCTCGTGCGGGGGGCTATCCTTTCTCGAGACGAAGGGGTGATGATGAACGTGCACAAGAGGTGGATCCTCGGCCTGGCGTTGGGATTTCTCGTCGGAGCGGGGTGCGGCGGCGGCGGCACGGAGCAGGACGCGTCGACGGACGGGCCGGACGAGCACGAGGATCTGTGGGCCTTCTACGAGCTGATGGAGGAGAACGCCCTGGCGTTCGCGTACGCTGACGGCGCCTGGGAGTGGGACCAGGGGGACGGGAGGTTCTACGGAAACGCCTTCTACGCGCAGGTGGGCCACGGCGAGGACGTGGAAGCGTACCGGGTCATCGCCGGGGAAGTCCGCGACCGGAACATCGTGCTGCTGGAGAACGCGATCAGCGACTTCTCGTACTTCGTCGACCACCTCGAGGAGGTCATCATGGCCGCCCAGGGCCTGATGGAGTACAGCCACGTGACCGGGGAGGAGGACTTCCTACCCCAGGTCGAGTCGATCATCGACAGCGCGAACGACCTCCTCGCTCTCTACGGTGACTACCTCGACGTGGGCGATGTGGAGTCGTGGGCTCTCGAGCTCTACGGCCCGACCACGATCACGGCCGGCCTGGCGCTCCTGAACCTCCAGTACGCAATGAATCTGTCGACGGATCGCCGGACGGAGCGCATCGACCGCGCGATCGAGATCGTCGAGTCCATCGACGCCAACGTGCTCGACGGCTCGCGCTACCTGTTCGGGCCCGGCGAGGCGCGGCTGTTCCTCTACCCCAACGTCATGATGATCATCGTGCTCACCAGGCTTCACGAGCTGACGGGCACTGCTGCCTACCTCGACACGGCCGAGGGCGTCTTCGACGCCATCCAGCCGCTCAAGTACTCGGACCGCCCCGGCTACCACTCGCCCTACAGCGCGGAGCTCATGGGCGCCGAGACCGATGACTACTCCACGCTCTCGACCCACAACTACACCACCCTGGCGCTGCTCGAGCTCTACCGGCACACGGACGACGAGATCTACCTCGCGGAGGCCTTCGACGTGCTCGACTTCATCCGCCTCTATCTCTACAAGGCGGACGAGGGCCGGATCCTGCACCACTGGATGGACGGGCGGATCGCGCAGCCCGAGGACTTCGAGTACTGGTGCTCGGGCTGCAACCTGCAGTTCCTGTACGTGGTCTGGTACCTCAGGACCCGGGTGCTCGGTCTCTGATCACCACACGATGGAGCAGCCGCACTCGGTGTGGCATGTGCAGTCCTGCTCGCCGTCCGGATCCGTGGAGGCGTCGTCCACGGGCTCGACGTCGGGCTCGGGCGGGACGGGCACGTCCGGGACGAGGAAGAGAAGGATGCGCTCCATGAGCGCCTCGCGCGCCGAGGCGTGGTCCACGACCTCGAACGGGAAGCCCCAGTAGACGATGCGCGAGTCGCCGCCGTCGTGCTCGATGGATGCACCGCCCGCCGTGCCTCCCGCGTAGTCGAGGTCCACGACGGCCCCGGCCGCCCCCGAGACGATGTCCGGGTAGTCCGCGTCGTAGGCGGCTCCGGATCCGGGATCGAACGAGAAGGGGTCCAGGCCGGAGAAGATGCCCGCGGTCGACGGCGAGACGTCGTACGTCTCTGCGTCGTCCCCCTCGTAGGAGACATGGAGCACGTCCTCGAGCCACGCGAGCTCTTCCACCTCCACGAGGTCCCAGCCGATCTCCGAGCCCGAGACGAAGATCGAACCGCCGGTGGAGAGGTAGCTCTCGATGAGGGTCCTCTCCGCGTCTGTGAAGCTCTCGTCGGTGACCGACTCCTCGCCGCAGTACCAGATGACGGCATCGTATCCGTCGAGATCGATGTCGCCCGAGGCAGCGGCCTCGTTCGAGGCGAAGTCGAAGGAGTAGGCTCCGTCCACCGCTGCGGCGATGGCCTCGCCGTGCTCCACGACGAAGTCGCGCGTGTTCTCGTACTCGCGCACCCAGCGGTCGAGCCTGTCGAAGCCTCCGACGAGGATGATCGGGGAGGCGCTCGACGGCCAGGACGTGCGCACGCCGATCGTCTCCGAGGGCATGGACTCGCCACCGTCGTTCTCGGCAGTGACGAGGAAGTAGTGGTTGGCGGGCCAGTCCAGTCCGGTGATCTCGATGGACGTCTCTTCCGTGGCGAGGTCGCCGTTGTCGAACCCCCGGCCGGTCTCCGAGGCGTAGATGCGGTAGCGGTCCACGGGCGTGTCCGGAAGGGCCGCGTCCACGGCGGGCTCCCACTCGATCCTCACCGTGCCTCCGCCGAGGTTCACGGCGCGGACCCGCTCCGGCGGTAGGGGTGGTGGAGGCGCTTCCGGCGAGAAGTACGCGCCGAATCCCCGGGCCAGGGCGCGCGAGACGTGGAACCGGAAATCGGGATCCGTGAGCCGGGCCGCGTCCTCCTCGTTGTCGTGGAAGGCCAGCTCGAGCAGCACGGCGGGCATGGTGTCGATGACACTGAGCTCGATGTAGTTGCCCGTGCGCACGCCCCGGTCGTACCAGTCCGGGTCGAACACGGCGCGCACGTCGTCGATGATCGCGTTGTGCGTCAGGTCAGCGAGCTCGGCGCTGCCCGGGCTCGGCGCCGTGCGGTGGATGAAGCTCACGGTGCCGCGGGCCGTGCCGTCGAACGCGTTCGTGTGGTACATGAGGTAGGCGTCGCCTCCCTCCCACTCGGCCCAGCTGGGCCTCGAGTTGTGATCGGAGAACAGCTCGTCCGGGTAGGCCTGGTCGTAGACCGTGTCCGGGGCGCCCAGGTACTGGATCCAGTACTTGGCCGCCTCCTCCCACCTGGGGTGGCCGCTGACCTCGCCTCCGGGGGCGACGTCGCCCATGCCTCCGCCGATGCGGACCGCATCCGCGATCACGTAGGTGTCCGCGGGGCCCTCGTTCAAGAACGCGATCTCGTAGTCCTCGCCCCCTTCGAAGTACCAGCCTCCCAGGTACGTCCACCGGTCGTCCTCCGCGGTCTGGTTCACCCTGAGGTGCGCCTCTCCTCCGTCATGGACGATCCGCACGGGCACCGCCTCGCCCCGGTTGCCTCCCGCGATCCACCGCGCGTAGACGGGGTAGACGTCACCTGCCGGCATCGAGAAGGTGAACCGGGCCTCGCTCCCGCCCGCGGGGTCCGCCGGACAGGCGCGGCAGGATCCCCCGTGGCCCGGATCCATGCAGTCGCGCCAGCCGCTGCCCGTCTCCTCGTACGCACCGTCGCCGCCTCCGTCGTTGTCCACGACGGCCTGCACGTCGGTGCGTCCGCGCTCGCGGCAGCTCATCACCGTGGCGCCCATGCGCTCGAGCATGGGGATGAGGTACTCGTTCACGGTCTCGGCGTTCGAGATGTCCTCGATGATGCCGTGCACGTATCCCCTCTGGGTGGCCCATCGCGTGTCGAACCAGGTCCATCCGTGGCCCGCGGAGACGAACACGCGCTTGCCCTGGCAGGAGCCCGTCGCCGGATAGTGCCTGGGCGGCGGCGGGGAGCTCCGCCAGACGAGCAGGTTCTGCCGCCCGAAGTCGAGCAGCTCCTCCATGAGCTCG
The DNA here is from genome assembly GCA_019310245.1 of Deltaproteobacteria bacterium. GTDB lineage: Bacteria > Myxococcota_A > Polyangia > DRWM01 > DRWM01 > JAFDER01. The sequence goes on along the minus strand of JAFDER010000112.1, from coordinate 2,488 downwards.
CCAGGGGGAGCGTAGAGATCGTCGACCGGGACGTGGGCGTCTCCGTCCCTGACCGTGAGCAGGACCGAGGTGACGCCCCACCCGGGGTCGATCGCCCCGCCGAGAAGCGAGAGCAGGTCGTCGGGGTGGCCGGTGGTCCAGCGGTTCAGGTCCACCCGCGCCTCGGCGCCCGCCACGCTCACCGAGGCCACGTCCGCGCCGCCGGCCGCAGCGGCGCTGAGCAGGGCCTGCACGGCGTTCGTGTCGGCGCGCACGGGCCCGGCCGCCGCGAGGGCGAACGCGGCCGCGATCGCGGCGGCCGCCTGTCCTTTCCCCCTGCGCATGCGAGCGACCCTCTACAGGCTCCTCACGGCCTTCGCCAGCGCCGGTGCGAGCTTTGCCGGGTCGTCCGTGAGCTCGGGCTCGTTGATGAAGTTCACGAAGCCGATCTTCCTGCCGCGCAGCTCGATCTGCCCGGCGTCCTCTCCGCCCGTCACGGCCTTCCAGTCGTCGACGAGGTAGTAGTGCTTCATCTTCTCATCGGGCAGGGAGTGGTGGAGGATGGAGTCCTCCTGGCCCGGGCGGGCCCTGCGCCTGTTCCTGCGCTCGGACTCCTCGTACGGGACCTTGACGTACAGGATCGATGCGCGCTCGAGGATCTCGTCGCACAGCGTCCCGAGCGATCGCGCGTAGCCCTCCGCGCCGCCGCGCGCGAACTCGATGATCTTCGTCCTGGCCGAGAAGCCTTCCGGGTCCCGGGCCAGGGCCTTGCGGTACGCAAGGTTGATCTTCTCGATCATGAAGATCCAGAAGAAGTCGTCCGTGAAGTAGAGGTCGTCGTCGGTCCAGAGCCGCGCCCTGCCGTGCTCGGCGAGGATCCTGTCCTCCTCGAACTTCTCCCACAGGAAGGGGAAGTCGTCGATCACCTCGACGGGGCCCATGCCCAGGAGCTTGACGCGATCGGGGTTCGAGATGGAGCCCAGGTAGTCGATGATCTCGCTCTTGCCGGCGGCCGGCCGGCCTATCAGTACGAGTGTGTCCAGCATGACCCCTTTATACCAAATCACCCGGAGGAAAACATTGCGGCTTTGCGGGTGATTCCTTAGGATTGCCCGGCATGGGACACAAGGCGGCCGGCGGGGTGTACGCGAGCCTGCGCGAGAGGCTCGACCGGCAACCGATCGGCATGCCCGACGGCAAGGCCGCTCTCGAGCTCCTGAGGCACCTCTACGAGCCCGAGGATGCCTCGCTCGCGCTTCGCCTCCCGCTCAGGTTCCAGTCCATCGGCAAGCTGAGCCGCGCCACCGGGATCCCCGAGAAGGAGCTCGACGACCGGCTCCAGCGCATGGCCGATCGGGGGCTCGTCTTCGACGTGGAGAAAAAGGGCAGGCGCTACTACATGCTCGCTCCCACCGTGGTGGGGTTCTTCGAGTTCTCGATGATGCGCGTGCGCGACGACATCGACCAGAAGCAGGTCGCACGACTGCTGCACGAGTACCTCGAGGAGGATCCCGCCTACAGGAACCAGGCGTTCGGGGGCGAGACGCAGGTGGGACGTACGCTCGTGCACGAGACGACCCTGCCCGAGGGAGACCACACGGAGATCCTGGACTACGAGCGCGCCACCCACGTGGTCCGCGAGGCGGGTCAGTGGGCCGTTGGCCTGTGCTACTGCCGCCACGTCAAGGAGCACGTGGGGAGCCGCTGCGAGTATCCCATGGACGTGTGCATGAGCCTGGGCAATGGAGCCGGGTTCGTCATCCGCCACGGACACGGACGCAGGATCGAGGAGCCCGAGGCACAGGACATCCTCGCGAGGACCCGCGAGAAGGGCATGGTGCACGTCGGTGACAACGTCCAGAAGCGCCTGACCTTCCTGTGCTCGTGCTGCGGCTGCTGCTGCGAGTTCCTGCGCGCCATGAACACTTTCGGCATCGAGGGCGCCGTCGTGACGTCGAGCTGGATCCCCAGGCCGGATCCGGAGACGTGCAAGGGTTGCGGCAGGTGCGCCCGCGGGTGTCCCGTGGGGGCGATCAGTCTCGAGGGCCGCGGTGGAGGCAGGGGCCTGCTCGCAAAGGTGGACGGGGAGATCTGCATCGGGTGCGGCGTCTGCATCCCGCGCTGCCGCAAGGGCTCTCTCTCGCTCGAGAGCCGGCCCCAGCGCATGCACGTGCCGGAGAGCACGGTCAAGCGCGTCGTGCTCATGGCCATCGAGCGGGGGAAGCTCCAGGACCTGCTGATTCACCACGAGGGGCCGCTGCCCACTCGTGCCCTCTCCGCGGTGCTCAGGACGATCGCCGAGCTCCCGCCCGTGAAGAAGAGGATGGCCCGGCAGCAGCTGAGCAGCCGATTCGCGGACATGCTGTTCGCCGGCCTGAAATCGTCTCCCATGAGCTGGCTCACGCGTCTCTAGTTTTCTGATATCCTGCGCTGCATGGCGTACAAGACGATCGTACCGGCCCTCCTCTGCTGTCTCGTCCTGCATGGGTGCAAGCCCCCGGACGGCAAG
>JAFDER010000494.1 GCA_019310245.1 Deltaproteobacteria bacterium | reverse complement strand
GAAGAACAATCAAGAGGTGGACTTCGTCCTCGGCGAGCAAGTCGCCATCGAGGTCAAGGCCGCGTCTCGAGTGAGCGAACGTGACCACCGAGGGTTGAAGGCGATCGGCGAAGAAAAGCCCTGGCGGGAGAGGCTCGTCGTGTCCCAGGATCCGAGCTCCAGGCGTTTCGCCAGCGGTATCCGTCACATCCACTGGACTCGGTTCCTCGCGGATCTATGGAAGGGAAACTGGTTCTCGTAGTCGAGCACCTCGAACGTACGGGCGTGCGCTAGCGGCGACCCTCGAGGAACTCGGCGAAGCGGTAGAGCGGGATCTCGTCGCGGGCCTCGTCGAAGAGCCCGTGCAGGTGCGAGATGCGGCTCTCCGCCGCCAGGAAGGCCTCCACGACCTCGGGGTCGAAGTGCGTGCCGGCCCCCTCCTTGACCATGTCGAGGGCCGTGTCCAGGGGGTAGGCGTTCTTGTACGAGCGCTTGGTGGTGAGCGCATCGAACACGTCCGCAACGGCCACGATCCGTGCGGGCAGCGGGATCGAATCCTCCACGAGGCCGTTCGGGTATCCGCTTCCGTCCCACTTCTCGTGATGGCACAGGGCCACCTGGGCAGCCTGCTCCACCTCGTCGAAGCTCGAGCCCTCGAGCAGCCTGGAACCCGAGATGGTGTGCATCTTCATGATCTCCCACTCCTCGGGATCCAGCTTGCCGGGCTTGAGCAGGATGTGCCCCGGAATGAGCAGCTTGCCCACGTCGTGCAGGGGAGTGGCCAGGGCGAGCCTCTCCCTGGCCTGAACGGTGAGATCCAGCTGTGTGGCGATCTGCAGCGCGTAGGCCGTCAGCCTGTAGATGTGCAGGCCGGAGGCCTCCTCGCGCGACTCCACGAACGTGCACAGCCTCATGATGATGTCGAGCTGCGGGCGGATCCTGAGAACGCCCTGCAGGGCCTGTGCGAGCTCATCCTTGCTGGGTCCGGTCATGTGGGAACCTCTTTCACTGGGGCCCTCATCGGTCCGACTCCCCGCGCAGGGGCAGCGTGATGACGAAGGTGGTGCCCTTTCCGCGGTCACTGAAGCATTCGATGCGCCCGCCGTGCTCGTCCACCACGTGCCTCGTGAGCGAGAGCCCCAGCCCCGTCCCTCCCTCGCGCGTCGAGAAGAAGGGCTCGAAGATGTGCTCCATGTCGCCCTCTTCCACGCCACGTCCCGTGTCCTTGACGCTGAGCAGGACCACGTCGTCGGACGTGACGACACGCACGTCGATGCGCCGCTCCCCGTCACCGTCCATGGCCTCGGAGGCGTTGCGCACGAGGTTGATGAGGACCTGCTTCATCTGGTCGCGGTCCACGGACACGACCGGACCCTCCTCCTCGGCGTCGAGAACCAGGTCGACGGATCGCTCCGCCATGTCCGGCCGGAGAAAGTCGACGACGGAGCTGACCAGCTCGACCAGCGGCGTCGGGATGGGCTCCGGGCTGGGAAGGCGGCCGAGCTCGAGGTACTGGCGCGTGATGCCCGTCAGTCGATCCACCTCGTCGCTCACGCGCTTCGACAGCGAGACGATCTCGTCACGCGCCTCGGATGGAGGAAGCGAGGAGGCTTCCTCCGAGATCATCTCCGCGTTGAGACCCACGGAGTTCAGGGGGTTTCGCACCTCGTGGGCGATGTGCGAGGCCATCTTGCCGACGGCCGCCAGCCGCTCGGCGTGCCTGAGGCGACGGTCGCGCTCCTGCAGGGCGGTGACCATCTGGTTGAACTCGGAGGCGTACCTGCCGATCTCGTCCATGCGCCTGACCTTGATGCGATGGTCGAGATCGCCGCGGCCAATGGCCTCGGCGCCCCTGCTCAGGTCGGCGAGGGGATTGAGCAGATTTCGGATGTAGAGGGTGACGAGGAGCGCGAGGCCGAGCGAGGCGAGGATCAGGGCCGTGAACATCCAGATCGCCAGTCTCTGCCGTTCCTCGGCACGCGCAACGACGTTGTTGATCCGGTGCACCGACGCGCTCTGCAGGTGTCTCAGCGTCGTCTCGATCTCCCGCTCCTGGTCCTGCAAATCGCCGAACAAGGCCTCGACCTCGGCCACGCTGCCGTTGCGCATGAGGGTCACGAGCAGGGAGTAGTCCTCGGCCCCGGCATCGTAGAGCTTCTCGATGTCATCGAGATCCACGAGCACGCGGTCGAGGAAGCTGTGCTCGTCAGACAGGCCGGTGTCCGAGCGGATCTCCTGGACGACCTCCCTCAGGTCGTCCAGGATCATGGGCCTGAGCCTGCGTGCCGACGTCAGGCCGTCGAGGGTCACCGAGGGATCGGGCTCGTCCAGGACGCGCTCGAGCAGGACGTTGTACACGCGCTGGGTCGCCCGCATCTCGACGATGGAGAACGAGAGCGTGAGGTAGCCCCGATTGAGCAACTGCAGCTCCTCGACCGTTCCCCTGTGGTTGAGCAGGGAGTAGAGCATCGCGCCGGAGAACACGACGATGACCGCCATGAGCCCCAGAAAGATCCTGTTCGAGATCGAGGCCCTCGCGGGACCGGGGCGCGACTTGATTTGCGATTGCATTTGATTCCTGGAACCCGCTATACTAACTTGAAATTCGCCGCCGAGGAAGCACCCAAGCCCCCCGGCGCCCGGTCGATAGGCCGTATGATGACCATCGATTCCAAGGATCAAAGACAGTTTCCACGCAACGACCTCCTGTTGAAGGTCGAGTACCCCGAGATGGAGGATTTCCTCCACGATTACACCGAGAACATCAGCAAGGGAGGCACGTTCATCTACTCCGAGAAGGAGTGGAAGAGCGCGGATCGCATCTCCATCGCGCTGAGCTTTCCCGGACTGCTCAAGCCCATCGTCATCGCGGCCGAGGTGGTCTGGGTCCGCAGAGACGTCAACCCCGGGATCGGGGTCAAGTTCCTGTTCGAG
>JAFDER010000493.1 GCA_019310245.1 Deltaproteobacteria bacterium | reverse complement strand
GCACTGGCCTCCTCGTGTTCCTGCTCTCGACCCTGCGGTTTCGCAAACGGCTCGGGTGACCGGACATCGACCGTCCACGGGGTCCTTGAAACCGTCAGGCCCCAGGGACGCACTGCACTGACAGTGAATATCTTTGAGGACTACTCTCTGATGGAACGAGGAGTCATCATGCGACACCTGACCACGATTGCCCTGGCGGCCTTCATTCTCTCGACCGGACAGGCCGGTGCCGCGCCCCTGCTCGAACCCTCCGGCGAGGTCCAGGCCGCCCTGGATTCGCTCGGAGCCCCTCACGCGGTGTTCGGCTCGGCGAGCGCCTGGCCGACGTTCGTCCGGGGTTTCGAGACACCACCGCTCGCCCCGACGCCCGTGGCGGCCGCGCACTCGTTCGCCAGGCTCTACGCTCCGCTCTTCGGGGTCCATGACCCGGACGCGGAGCTGACCGCGATCTCGACCATCACATGGCGCGGCCGGCACGTGGTCCGGCTCCAGCAAGAGCACGCGGGCCTGCCCGTGTTCGGGCGCATGGCCGTGATGCGGGTGGAGGTGGACGGATCGATCTCGGCGTTCTCCTCCAACCTAGCTCCCGTGGACCCGGCGCTGCCGGTCACCCCGTCTCTCACGATCGCACAGGCACGGGCCGCAGCACTGGCCCACGCCCCGTGGCCCGCCACGGTCGCGGCCACAGTGCTGGGGGTCTGGATCTCCCATGACGGCGCCCACCTGGCCTACACGGTGACGCTCCGCGGAGGCGAGGCCCACCAGGCGTCCCACGTGGTCCTGGACGCGTCCACCGCCGGGGTTCTGGCCACGGGCACGCCCATCCGCAATGTCATGGGACGGGTCTTCCTCCAGAATCCCGTGCGGGATCTGGACACGCCCACGGACCTCGAGCTCCTCAGGCTCGCGGGCGACGGGAGCGCGCTCACGGGCGAGAACGTCGCGTCCTGGCACTACGTGCCCGGCGGGGCGCCCGTGCAGTCGGCAGCACCGGACAGCTCGGGCGACTACCTCTACGACCCCGCGGCCCGGACCGACGAGCCCGTGTTCGACGACGAGTTCGCCCAGGTCAACGCCTACTACCAGGTCGACCACATCGCCGACTACTTCATCTCCACGCACGGCTACACGCACTCGCGCGGACCCATCACCGTGTTCGTCAACTACGTCGAGAACGCGGGAGAGGCGTACACGAACGCGTTCTTCGACAACGAGACCTGGTCCATCAGCCTGGGCCAGGCGTCGAACGGCGACTTCGCCTACGACGCGGACACCATCTACCACGAGTACACCCACTCCGTGGTCGACACGCTGGCGCACCTCGTCTACATGGCGGCCGATCCCATGGGCATGATCGTCTTCCCGGGAGCACTGCACGAGGGTCTCGCGGACACCTTCGCTGTCTCGCTCACCGACGACCCCGACATGGGCGAGTACATCCTGGGCCGCCACGTGGTAAACGCCCGCACCTGCCCGGGCAACATCATGGGCGAGGTGCACTACGACGGCGAGATCATCGGCGGCGCGAACTGGGACATCCGCAACGAGATCGGCGCCTCCGCGCTGGAGTCGGCGGCCTACGGCTCCCTGGCCACGCTCCACCCCACCTCGTCGTTCAAGGATTACGCCGAGGGAATGATGGCCGCGATCGACGCGATGGTCTCGGACGGCGACCTGACGACAACCCAGCGCGACGAGGTGGCGAACATCCTCTCGGAGCGCGGCGTGGACGTGTGCGACAGGATCATGAGGCTCGACGACGGGGTCACCTACACGGTCGAGATCCTCGGCATGGGGCGCTTCGGATCCGGAGCCTGCGACTGGCTCGACGGGATGAGGATGGCCGGATACTCGTTTCCACCCTCGATCCAGTGGGGGATCGACGTGCCCAGCGACGCCACGAGCCTGAGCTTCACCGCCGACTACACGATCGTGGGCGGCGACGACTACGACCTCACCGTGAACGTGCGCGCGGGCAACTACGTGGTCTACGAGATGGTCGACATGGGATGGGCCACCATGCCCCTGAGGGTGGAGACCGCCGACGCGTCATTCGAGAACCCCGAGGGTCCCATCGTCCTGACCGAGTACACCGATCCTCCGCTCGAGCCGGGCCAGCCCTACTTCTTCACGGTCAACTACATCGGCTGCCCCTCCGGCACCAACACGGTCTCGGCCGAGGTGGGCTTCGACCCCGTCGAGGACCCCGATGCCGAGGTCGAGGTCCCGCCCGAAGAGGAGCCCGAGGAGGAGCCCGAGCCCGAGGAGGACGCGGGGACAGACGGGCCGGATCCCGGGTCCATCACGGCCAGTGGAGGCGCCTGCGGGTGCACCCTCGTCCACTGAAGCAAAAGTTCTCATGGGTTCGCGGGAGCCCGCTACACGGGCGTGAGGAGCGCGGGGTCGCATGAACCGGGACTCGCAGGAAGCGTGCCTGTTCTCTGCGTGCTTGCTTGGTCGTGAATGCAGGTGGGATGGAGGCGAGTGCACCCGGAAAACAATGGTGGAGCTGCACGAGAAGATGGGAGGAGTTGAAGCGTGTCCCGAGGAACTGGGCGGGCTGTCCACGCCGAGGAAGGCCTCCACGCTCGTTGGTGGAAGCGGCGAGGACGTGCTGGAGGGACGGGCCCGTGTCGTTGCGAGCGACGGGACCGACGTCACCGCGCTGTTCGTCGCCGGTGCCGAGAGGACGCTCGCTCTCGCGCGCGAGGCCGGGGTCAGGCGCGCCTACCTCAAGCAGTCGAGTCCGTCCTGCGGCTGCGAGGAGACCAGCATCGAGGGGCGGCGCGCGCCCGGACGGGGTGTCGCAGCCGCCCTGCTCGCGCGATCCGGCATCGAGGTCGTCGACGTCCCCTAGGAGAGCATCTTGCCCGAGGTGGTGGCCGCAAGGCGGCCGTGCTTGACGCCCTTGAGGCTGAGCAGG